>NZ_LGQY01000067.1:0-38853 GCF_003116065.1 Azospirillum sp. TSO5
CCAGCCCGGACAGCAGGCGGGTGCGGCGGTCGCCGCCCCCCGCCTCGCCCTCGCCCATCTCCGGGCCGGAGAGCAGGGTCACGGCGACGTCCAGCGCCACGCCGAGCGACTGCGGCTGCACCTCGCGCAATGCCGCGACCAGATGGGCCGGGTTGGTGCGGACGTTGGACAGGCGGGGCAGCAGCAGATGCTTGCCTTGGGCGTCCTCGATCTCGATGCGGGACGGGCGCATGTGGGACAGTCCGGTGACACGGATGGCGCCCAGGAACCAGCGCTCCCCCGCCCCGTCGGTCCAGCAGCCGCCACGGAAACGCCCGTCGGTCATACCGTCCAGCATCACCACGCTGTCGGCCGGCAGGGGCTGGTCGATGGCGCCGAACAGCATCAGCGTGTCTTCGTCCAAGAGGACGGCGGCGGTGATGTCGGCCTTGGTGCTGCGGTCCTTCATCGGGTGCGATTCCCCTGGATAAGAGCGGCGGGTGCGAGATTGGCTGATGTTGGGGACAGAAGTTCGCCGTAGAGCGCGAGGTGGAGCGACGCGGCCTCCTCCGTCGGACGGACGGCCGGGATGTTGGCCGACAGCCGTTCCCACAGATCGGGTTCGGTCATCGCGCGGGTCATGACACGGGCGAGGTCGGCGGGGTCGTTGGGGCGGACATGCAGGCCGTCGACGCCGTCGCGCACAGCCTCCGCCATGCCGCCGATGCCGCTGACGATCACCGGGCGGCGGTGCTGGAAGGCCTCTTGGATCACAAGCGGCGCGTTCTCCCACCAGATCGACGGCATCACCACCCAGTCGGCGGCAGCCATCAGCGCCGGCATCTCCTGCGGCCGGTAGGGACCGTGGGCGGTGGCGAGGCCGCGCGTTGCCTCAAAGCCGTCGGCAACCCGCTGGCGGAACTCCGGCGCCTGAAACAGGCTGCCGCCATGCACGGCGAGCGACGGGGAAAGGCCCTGCCGCGCCATGCGGGCGACGGCATCCAGCGCCACTGTGACGCCCTTGAACGGGTTCAGATTGCCGAAATAGGCGAAGGCGTCGCGCGCCGCACCGAGGGCGAGGTTGCGGGCCGGGGCCGGCTCCACCGAGGGACGGCTGTTCGCCATCACCTCGATCCGGGCGGGGTCGAGGCCCCAGGCGACATAGCGGTCGCGCAGGAAGCGGCTGGGCGCCAGGAAGCGGTCGACAAGCCCGAACATCGCCTTGATGTGCTTCTCACGCAGCAGGAACTGATCGGCCGGCCGGTCGGGGAAGCAGCGGTGACAGGCATCCGGCGATGCCTTGCTGCAAAGCGCGCGTTCCCCCTCGCCTCGCGGCGGGGTGACCATCTGGCCGTCATTGGCGCAGATCGGGTAATAGTCGTGCAGGGTATAGACGATCTTCGCGTCCGGGCAGACGCGGCGGATCAGGAACAGCATCTCCACGCCCAGCAGCAGCGTGTGATGCACATGCACGATGTCCGGCCGGAAGGCGCGCAGCAGGTTGGACAGGTCGGGGACCAGCCCATGCAGGTCGATCTGGCTTTGATGGAAATGGTCGAAGTGACCGGCCCACAGCAGCACCTCGTCGGCGCTGCGTCCCAGCGTCTGGAAGCCGGTGCCGGGACGCGGCGCGCGGTGGGTGTCGTTGGTGCAGGCCAGGAACAGGCACTCGGCCCCCGCCGCCTTCAGGCCGCCGAACAGCTCGTGCGCGAAGATCTCGGTGCCGCCGGGATGCAGGCTCGGGTGATTGTGCGCAATCAGCAGCACCCGCGGCGGCCGGGCAGCCACCAGCGGACGCGCCGGCTGGCGCGGGGCAGGACCGGCCGCCGTTTGGTTGGCCGGGACCAATGGAAGGCGGCGGCGGCTCATGGCGCGGTCCCCTTCTCCAGAACCAGCAGGTCCTGGAAATTCTCGGCCTCGCGCTGGCCGCTCCAATGGCCGCGCATCACGGCGCGGGCGGGGCGCAGGCCATGGGCGGCGAAGCGGCCGAGCAAAAACTCCTCGTCATAGGCGACGGCGGCGTTGGGATGCTCGGGATCAGCCAGCAGCTCAACGCCCGGCGCATCGCGGAAAGGCGGGCGCGCGGTGCCCTTGGCGATACCGGCGCGCGCGGTGGCGTCGGCCAGGAACAGGCTGAGGAAGCAGCGCCCGCCCGGCTTCAGCATCCGCGCGATCTCCGCCGCATAGCGCTCGGCGTCGGCCGTGCGCAGGTGGGTGATGACGGAGGTCAGGATGACGAAGTCGTAAGCACCCGCCTTGAAGGGCAGCGTCGCCGTGTCCCCCTCGATCCGGCCGTCGGGATTGTAGAGGCCGTTGGCGACATCGAGATGGTGGAAACGGAACTCCGGATAGGCCGGGGTGATGGTCGACGCGCACCAACGGATGCCGTCCAGCACGATGTCTATGCCATCGTAGGACGAGTCCAGATACTGGGTCAGCGGCAGCGCCATACGGCCGACGCCGCAGCCGATCTCCAGAACCTTGTGGTCGGGACGCAGGCCGCCCAGCCGGACGAAGTGGCGCAGGAACTCCGCCCCGATGGCGCGAAAATCACCGTCGCCGATGAAATGCAGCTCCGGCGGCGGCACCGGCAGGAAGCGGTTGCGCGCGATCTGGGCGCAGAGCCATTCCAGCCGCGGATCGGTCTGGCGGCGCAGGACGGCA
Organism: Azospirillum sp. TSO5; assembly: GCF_003116065.1. Classification (NCBI taxonomy): domain Bacteria; kingdom Pseudomonadati; phylum Pseudomonadota; class Alphaproteobacteria; order Rhodospirillales; family Azospirillaceae; genus Azospirillum; species Azospirillum sp. TSO5. Next base: position 2,644 of record NZ_LGQY01000067.1, read on the forward strand.
AGCTGCGGGGTCGGTACGATCGCGTTCATCGGGTCACCTGTGCTGTCTTGCGGGTGCGGCTGGTCTTCGATGGCCGCACCTCGTCGTCGGCGCACCAGTCGCGCGCCATCAGCTCGTCCATGCGGTCGGCCCAGCGGCGGCCATGGAGCCAGCGGTTGTATTCGGAGGCGACCCCGCGGGTGTAGCCCTGGTGCCGGCCGATGGAGCGGCGTTCCAGATGGTACAGCTCCACCGACGGGGCATAGCGGATGTCGAGACCCTGGTCGCGGATGCGCAGGCACAGGTCCGAATCCTCGAAGTCGCCGATGATGTAGTCTTCGCAGAAGCCGCCGGCGGCGCTGTAGGCGGCACGCGTGGTCAGCAGACAGGCGCCGGTGACGCCAGGAACCGAGCGCGGACGGCAGGCGGCGGCGAAATCGCGCGGCAGGCCCTTGAAGTAATGATGGTTGTACCAGGCGCCCTGCAGGTCGCGGTCGAAATAGAGGCCGGCATGCTGAAGGCTGTCGTCGTCGAACAGCAGCTTCGGCCCGACGGCGCCGACGCCGGGACGCTCCTCCAGCGCCGCGACCAACTGCGGCAGCCAGCCGGCGCGGTCGGGCACCACGTCGGAATTCAGGAACAGCAGACGGTTGCCGCGGGCGACCGCGACGCCCGCATTGTTGGCGGCGGAGTATCCGTAATTGGCGCTCTGCACCAGCAGCAGCATCGGCAGGCCATAGAGGCCATGGAAGCCGCGCAGCAGATGCACCACCTCGTCGCGCTGCTCCGGGCTGTCGAGCACGAAGACCAGTTCGGCATCGGCCATTGCCGGGTCGGTGGCGAAGCTGGATATCTGGAAGCGCAGGAATTCCAGCGTGCGGTAGAGCGGGATGATGACCGACACCGCAGGCTTGGCTTTGCGCTCGCCATAGACGACCAGCTCCGGCTCGCCACGGCTGGCGAGATGGGCGGCGTGCAGCGGGGCGACGGCCGGGGCGATGACGGTCTCCAGCAATTCCGGCGTGGCGAAGCGCGGCGGCAGGCTGCCCAGCACGGCGGCGCGGGCATCGGCATGGGCACGCGGACGCGGCGGCGGGACGAGACGCAGCGCGCCGCCCGATGCCAACCGAAGCTCCGCCGTCACCTGAAGCGCCTCCGCCGGTTCGGGAGAGCCCGGCAGGTACAGGACGAAGCCGCTGCGGTCGATGCCTGTGCTGCCGTAGAGCTTGGCCACATCCTCGCGCGGGAAGCGTTTGCCGAAGCGCTCCACCCGGCGTTCGCCGCCGAAGGGGGTGCGCACCACCAACTCCGAAGCCAGACCATGCGGATCATGCAGCCAGCCGGCGAGGAACAGCCCGCCATCCGAGGTGGGAACCGCGAGGTCGAGCGAGGCGCCGATCGGCCGTTTGGCGTCGGCGGCCTGCCGGCGCGGCAGCGGGGCCAGCGCCTGCAACTCGCTGACCGCCGATGCGGCGGACGCATCGCTGCGACCGCGTTGGGCGAGGCTGGTCAACAGATAATGGCGAAGGGTGGCCGGCGTGTCGGGACGGGCGTTCAACCGGTCGGTCAGGGTGGGCAGGCCGACCGGCTCCTCGGGGAAGCGGCGGCAGGCGACGCCGTTGGCGCCCAGCACCACCAGCAGGTTGCCGGGCGCGCACAGCCCACGGTCGATCAGCAGGTCGAAGGCGATGCGCCCTTTCCCCGCCGGATCGGCACCGATGCAGGCATCGAAGGGCGCCCGCGCCACCCCGTTCGGTGACAGCACGACCAGACCGCTGATGGCGCCGAAGCGGCCGGACAGCGCGCCAGCACACAGCAGAAGGCCACCGCCCGCCGTCGCGCGGACCGCCAGATCGGCCGGCTCAGCCGCACGGTCCAGCACCAGCCGGCGGCACAATGCTGCGAAGGCGGCATCGCGGCGGAGGGCCGGAGTGGAGCAGGCGAAGTCGAACAGGAAGCGCAACACCCGCAGCCGGGCCGCACCGTCCAGACTGCCGAGCAGCCCGGCGGGGTCCAGATCGGCGGCGCCGGATTCGGTGCGAAGCTCGGCGATCACGCGATTGTTGGCGATGAAATGGATGGGCATCCGCGGGTCACGCGGTGCCCGCAGGATCGACAAAACACGCCGCCCGCCCCAGCCGGTCTCGACGGTCAGCGTGGTGAAGGGCGGACGCACCGGCTCGCCGTCGACGCTCGGCGTGATCGGGCCGACCGGATCGGTCGCGCCGTCCGCCTTCCCGTCCATCGTCCAGGAGACGAGGAGGAAGCGGCGACCCAGCGACAGACGTTGGGCGGGGGCGATCGACACCGAATTCGGCAGGACGGCGATGACGGTCATGATTGGGATTCCGGCAGCGTCGATGGAATTGAAAGTCGTAGAGGCGGACTTCGGGCAAAGGGGGACCGGCGGCGGCTTTGACACCACCGGTCCGTCCTTCTCAGGCGTCGCTTAAGAAGCGTCGTCCGATCAGTGTCCGGTTAGTGGATGACGAAGAAGTCGTTCGGGTGGTTGTGGATGTCCGCAGCGGAGACACCCTTCAGCGTGATGCTGTCGCCATGGCCGAGGTCGATCACGGCGTCGCCATGCTGGTCGGTGACGCGGGCGGCCAGATCGGCGGCGTCGGTCACCTTCAGACCATTGATGTTGCGGGAGATCTGCAGAACATCCTCGCCGGCCTTGAAGTCCAGGACCACGTCCTGGCCACCACCGCCGGAGAAGATGAAGACATCGTGGCCGGCGCCGCCGGACAGGATGTCGTTGCCCTTGCCGCCGTCGAGGATGTCGTTGCCGTCGTCGCCGAACAGCACGTCGTTGCCATCGCCACCGGACAGCACGTCGTTGCCGGTGCCGCCATGCAGGATGTCGTTGCCCTTGCCGCCGTCGAGGATATCGTCGTGGCCGCCGCCGGACAGGATGTCGTCACCCTTGCCGCCGGTCAGAATGTCGTTGCCGTCCCCCCCGGACAGCACGTCATTGCCGTTGCCGCCATCCAGCACGTCACGACCGGCGCCGCCGATCAGAACGTCGTCACCATTCCCCCCCAGGATGATGTCGTCGCCCGAACCGCCGTCGATGATGTCGTTGCCGTTACCCCCCAGCAGCACGTCCGCGGCGGTGCCGCCATGGATCACGTCCGCCCCGTTCCCCCCGAACAGAGCGTCATGTCCATCGCCGCCGAGCAGAGTGTCGTTCCCGTTGCCCCCCAGCACCAGGTCGTTCCCCTGCCCGCCAACCAGCAGATCGTCATGATTCGTGCCGACATGCACGTCGTAGCTGCCCCCAGGAACCGTAGCCATCGTAGGTGTCTCCTTGCGATGTGATTGGGATTGTTGGGCCGTCTTTCGGCCTCGCTCAAAAGGCTGAGCTCGCCTTTCGGTGTAACCAAATCTATCGAGGGGATAGTGTGATAAAACTCGGGCACATGGAAGAGAAAGTTGAGTCAAGACAACGAATTCTTCCAGTAGAATGCATTGTCGATATTTTCAAAAAGACAGTTAGTCTGATTTGCATCGAATTTCTAAGCAGTTTACGTTTTAAAAAATGATGGTCTATCCCTCATTCTGACTCCAAAAAGGCCCCGGACCTGTGTCTGCGCCAACCAAGATCCATTTTCGTTAAAGGATGGTTTTCAAATCCGCTTGGTCCAAACAAAGCCACAGAAGCCAAGGACGCATTGTCGCCTGATGCGTCGTCCCATTCGCGGATGTGCAAAAGGGCCGGCGTGGGGGACGCCGGCCCTTCCACGGGGCCGCTTGCAGGGGACGGACACCCAAGCAAGGACCCCAGCCCACACCGGCCCGAACGGGGGAGGGCCGGGGGGATGGCGGTTCCGCTTACCGCTCGCGGAAGGCCCTCTGCAGGCCGTCGGTCAGCGGTGTCAGGAAATAATCGATGGCACGGCGAGCGTGGCCGTGGATCATCACTTCAGCCGGCATGCCGGGATGCAGCTCGACATTCGGCAGGGCCTTCAGCTCCGCCGCATCCATGCTGATCCGCGCCGCGAAGTAATAGGCGCCGGTGCGCTCGTCCTCCAACTGGTCGGCCGACAGCGAAACCACCTGCCCGGCGACCGGCGGCACGGCGCGCTGCCGATAGCCGGTCAGCTTCACCATGGCCTTGCTGCCGACCTCCACATTCTGAACGTCGTGCGGGGAGACGCGCGCCTCCACGATCATGGCGTCGTCCTGCGGCACGATATCGAGGATGCCGGCACCGGTGGGGATCACGCCGCCTGGGGTGAAGAATTTCAGACCGGTCACGCGCCCGGCCTGCGGTGCGGTGACCGCCTGGCGCAGCAGCACGTCATCGGCGCTGCGCAACCGTTCCGACAGGTCGGAAACGCTGGCCTGGGCCGCCTGCAGGTCGGTCGAGACCTCCGACCGGCGGGTGTTGCCGATGTTGATCATGGTCAGCTCGGCGGCGGCGATGGCCTGCTCCGCCTTGGACTTGTTCGCCATCAGCTCACCCAGCCGGCCTTCGGAGTCGGCGACGTTCCGCTGAAGCTCCAGCATCCGTGGCCGGCGCTCGTATCCCTTCGCCAGCAGGCCCTGCACCACCCGCAACTCGTCCTGGGTGTAGCGCAGCCGGTCGGCGGTGGCGACGCGCTGGGACTCCAGAGCCACGATCTCGTCGCGCAGCTGTGAGATTTGTTTGCGCTGGATTCCCAGCTGGGCCTCGTAGCTGTCATGGCGGGACCGGAACAGCCGCTCCTCCACAGACATCGCCTCGGCCGCCACCGGATTGTCGCGGGCGACCTTCACCAGTTCCTCGGCGAATAGAGGATTCGGCGCGTCCGACTGTTCAGCGCGCAAACGTCCCAACTTCGCCAGCGCGGTCCAATACTGTCCCTGCAACTGCGCGACCACGGCCTGGCTTTGTGTGGAGTCCATCCGCAGCAGCACCTGGCCGGCCTGCACGAGGTCGCCGTCCTTGACCAGTAGGTCGCGCAGAATGCCGCCCTCCAGATGGGAAACGGTCTTGCGGTGGCTTTCCACCATCACCGTGCCGGCGGCAAGGGCGGCGCTGTCCAGGCTGGCGGTGAAGCCCCAGGTCAGGAAGCCGCCGAATCCGACCAGCACAGCCAGAGCACCCGCCAGCGCGGTGCCGCGCAGCGACGGTTCGACCGGCGCCATGTCGATGGTGGCGGTCCAGACGGGCTGGGACGACAGAAGGGGTGTATCGCCGGTCATCGCTGTTCTCCGCTGCGGACGAGGCGGGTCACGCCGGCGGGTACGCCGCCCGGCTGCACCAGTTTCAGGACGTCGCTGCGGGCGCCGAAATGCTCGACAGCGCCCTCCTTCATCACCACCAGCTTGTCGGCGATGGCGACGATGGAGGGGCGGTGGGCGATCATCACCACCGTCGTGCCGTCGGCCTTCACCTTATGGACGGCGTTCAGCAGGGCCTGCTCGCCCTCATGGTCGAGGTTGGAGTTGGGCTCGTCCAGCACCAGCAGGCGCGGACGGCCGAACAGGGCGCGGGCCAGTGCGATGCGCTGCCGCTGGCCGCCGGACAGGGAAAAGGCGCTGTCGCCCACCGGCGTGTCGTAGCCGAAAGGCAAGCGGCCGATCATCTCGTGCACCCCCGCCAGCCGGGCGGCGCGGACGATCTCCGCCGGATCGGCGCTGGCCATGCGGGCGATGTTCTCGCCGATGGTGCCGTCCAGCAGGGCGACCGACTGCGGCACGTAGCCGACATATTTGCCGAAGCTCTCGCGCTCCCACAGATAGGTGCTGGTGCCGTCCAGATAGATGCCGCCGGCCGTCGGCTGCCAGACGCCGACCAGCAGGCGGGCCAGCGTCGATTTGCCGGCGCCCGACGGGCCGATGACGCCCAGCACCTCCCCCGCCTCGATCGCGAAGGAGACGTTGCGCAGCACTGGGCGGTTCAGCCCGGCCGGCACATGGCTGACGCGGTCGACGGTCAGCGAGCCGGTGGGTTGCGGCAGCGGCATGGTGGAGCGGGCCGAAGCGCCGTTGTTCAGCAGGTCGCGGATGCGGCGGTGCGCCTCCAGCGCCTTCACCCACTGGCGCCAGCCGTCCACCAGCTGTTCGAAGGGATGCAGCAGCCGGCCGGTGATGAGGCCGGCGGCCATCATGCTGCCGGGGGTCACCAGATTGTCGATCACCAGCGTGGCACCGGCGGCGATCACGCCGACCTGCAGGATCATCCGCAGCGAGCGGGAGGACGCGGCGAGCCCCCGCGACAGGGTGGCGCCGCGGTCGATCATCCCGGCCGATCCGCTCTGCGCCGCCTGCCAGCGCCGGGCCAGGGCCGGCAGCATGCCCATCGCCTCGATGGCTTCGGCATGGCGGACCGTGCCGGCGATGTCGGCGAAGACGCGGGCCGAGGCCTCGTTCGCCTGGGCCATCGGCCGGCGGGTCAGCATGTCGGTGAGCACGCCCATCACCAGCAGCACCAACGCCGAGATGATGGCGAGCACGCCATAGACCGGGTGCAGCAGGAACAGGATCGCCAGGAAGATCGGCGCCCAGGCCAGTTCCAGCGGGGCGGTCACGGCGCTGCTGGTCATGAAGCTGCGCAGGTCGTTCAGGTCGCGCATGGTCTGCGCCGCATTGCGCGGGCCCCCCGACAGCGCGTCGACGATGGAGGCCTCCAGCGCCGGGACGTTGAAGCGGTGCGCGATCACGGCGCTGGTCACCAGGAAGGCGCGGGCGCGGATGAAGTCCAGCACGCCGTACAGCGCCAGCGCCCCCACCGCGATGATCGCCAGCATCGTCAGCGTTTCCAGGCTGCGGCTGCTCATCACCCGGTCGTAGACCTGCATGGTGAAAAGCGGCAGCACCAGCATCAGGACGTTCACGAACAGGCTGAGGACGCCGGCCAGCAACAGGCCCTGTCCGATCTTCCGGTAGGCTTGGGTCAGCAGGGGCCGATCCACGGAACTCATCTTCGATCCTTCCTGATGGAGGACTCGCCGGCTCGCGCGGCGCTTGAAATCGGGAAAACACAAAAAGCTGCCGGCGGCGACGACACGCGGGACAGGAAGCCGGCTGGGGGGATGCCGGATGCGAACGGTCCCGTGAACGGGCGGTCGCCTATGGATGGACAGATCCTGACGCGGGGGGAGGCGTCGGCGGACTTGGCACGCTTAAGCTCTACACCAGAGACATTTTAGGGACGTGTGACAAGTTTCGGCCTCCACTCCTTTCCAGCGGTCGAAAAAGGGGTATCCTCTCCTCTGTAAGCCCTTGATAGAAAACGGTAAAGCAGCGCTTCACCGAAGGTCTTAGGCCGTTGGTGGCGGTTTTTGCAGCCATCTGGTCAGACGCAGCCGACATCGTGCATGCTGCGACGCGATGAATTTGCGCAAGGCGCCGTGATCCCCCAATCCGGCCTGCCCTGCACCGCCCCCCGCTTTCCTTCCACCATGCCGGCCGCCCGTTTCAGGCTGCGGCCCAAAGACCGGTTCAAGGAAACCCACGCTCCATGACGACCTCGAAAACCATTCTCGTTACCGGCGGCGCCGGCTATGTCGGCAGCCACTGCGTGGCGGAGCTTCTCGACCGCGGCCACCGGGTCGTGGTGTTCGACAATCTGCGCCAGGGCCATGCCGCCGCCGTTCCGGCGGAAGCGACCTTCGTCCAGGCCGATCTGGCCGACGAGGCGGCGCTGGCCCGCGTGTTCGGGCAGTGGCGCTTCGATGCGGTGTTCCACTTCGCGGCTCTGTCGGTGGTCGGCGAATCGATGCGCGACCCGCACGCCTATCTGCACGGCAACACCGTCACCTCGCTGAACCTGATCCGCGCCGCGGTGAAGGCGGGGGTGATGAAGCTGGTCTTCTCCTCCACCGCCAACCTGTTCGGCTCGCCCAAGCGGATCCCGATCGACGAGGATGAGGCGATCGACCCCGGCAGCCCCTATGGCGAATCGAAGTTCATGATCGAGCGCGCCCTGTATTGGGCCGACCGCTGCCATGGTCTGCGCTCCGCCTGCCTGCGCTACTTCAACGCCGCCGGCGCCCATCCGAACGGGCAGCTCGGCGAGGATCACAGCCCGGAGACGCATCTGATCCCGCTGGTGATGGACGCCGCCACCGGCAAGCGCTCGCACATCGAGATCTTCGGCGACGACTATGATACCCGCGACGGAACCTGCATCCGCGACTATATCCATGTCTGCGATCTGGCCGACGCCCATCTGCGGGTGCTGGACGCGCTGGACGAGCGGTCGGTCCGCTACAACCTCGGCAACGGCACCGGCTACAGCGTGCGCGAGGTGATCGCGTCGGTGGAGCGCATTACCGGCCGGACGGTCCCGGTGAAGGTCGGCCCGCGCCGCCCCGGCGACCTGCCGGTGCTGATCGCCTCGTCGGAGCGCATCCGCCGCGACCTCGGCTGGCAGCCGCGCTTCCCGGAGCTGGACAGCATCATCGGCAGCGCCTGGGCGTGGCGCAGCGCACATCCCAACGGCTTCCGCGGCCTTGCCGCCGCGGCGGAGTGAGTCAGTAGGAAGGACGACGGCAATGGTAGAGCCGGGATCATGGACGCGATGAGCAACCTGAACTGGGACGATGACGACGCGCCCGAACCGGGTCCGGACGACAGCTCCGCAGACCGGAGCGGCGGCAAGCCCGGCGAGGCTCTCGACCTCGCCGACTTCCACGGCATGGCGCGCCTGATCGAGCGGATGCACCGCCGCTATCTCGACGTCGTCCGTGTCGGGCTGTCCAAGCAGGGCATCGAGGACATCGGGCCAGTGCAGGCGCTGATGATCATGCTGATCGGCGAGGACGAGCTGTCGGTCCGCGACCTGATGGAGCGTGGCTATTACCTGGGCTCCAACGCGTCCTACAGCCTGAAGATCCTGGTCGACGCCGGATACATCAACCGGGCCGCCAACCAGCGCGACCGCCGCACCGCCCGCCTGCAGCTGACCGACAAGGGGCGGGAGCTGTGGGAGGGGCTGCGGCGGATGGAACAGGCGCAGGCCGAGGCGCTGGTGCGCAACGAGACCGAGGTCCGCGACCTGAAGGCCAGCTACCGCACGCTCCGCCGGCTCGACCGGTTGTGGGGCGACATGGTCCGCTATTCCTGCCTCGATTTCGATTGAAGGTCTTCCTCCGATGCCGCAGCCGGGTGCCATGATGCCACACGCCGCCGCCCACCCCGACACCCCCCACCCCAACGGTCTGTCGTCCAAGGACGTGGAGCGGCTGCTCGTCTCGCCGAACGCGGAAACGCGGATCGAGACGATGAACAAGCTGTTCCACGACCTGGAGGCGGGCGCGCTGAGCCCGGCCGAACGGTCGCTGGCGATCGAGGTGGTGCATTGCTTCGCCGGCGACGCCCAGGTGGCGGTGCGCGAGGCGGTGGCCTGGCAGCTGCGCAACAGCCCGCTGCTGACCGAGGATCTGGCGGAGCGGCTGGTGCGCGATGTCGGCCGGGTGGCCTTCCCCATCCTGCGCGACGCCGCCGGCCTGACCGACGACCTGCTGCTGGACGTGCTGTCCGATCCCGATGCCGGCAAGCATGTGGCGGTCGCCAGCCGGTCCAAGGTGTCGGCCCGTGTCTCCGGCGCGATCGCCGAGCGCGGCAACGTGATCGCGGTGACCGCGCTGCTGCGCAACGACGGCGCCGAGGTGCCCGACAGCGCGATGAGCCGCGCGCTCGACCGCTTCGGCCGAGTCCGCATGGTCAGCGAGGCGGCGGCGACCCGGCCCGGCCTGTCGCTGGCGATGGTCGAGCGGGTGGTCGCCTTCGTGTCCGACAGCATGCGCACCACGCTGATGCAGGCGCACGGCCTGTCGCGCGAGCTGGTCGAACGGCTGGTGGAGCGCGGGCGGGAGGCGGCGACCATGCGCATGCTGCGCCCGGTGCTGCGCGGGGCGGAGGACATCGACGCGGTGATCCAGTGGCTGCACACGAATCGCCGGTTGACTCCGGTCCTGCTGTTCCGCTCGCTGTGCGCCGGCGACCTGGAGCTGTTCGTCGCCGGCATGGCGCTGCGCGCCGGCATCCCGCAGGAGAATGCCCGCCGGCTGGCCTGGGATGATGGCGAGCTGGGCATGGCGGCGCTGATGAAGAAGGCGACCGTCGCTCCCGGCCTGACCCACCCGTTCCAGGTCGCGGTCGGCGTCGCCAAGCGCATCGAGTATGAGGGCGAGGAGAGCCGGCGAGAGGATTTCCAGGCGGAGGTCATCAGCGAGCTGTTCACCGCCTGCACGCCCACCAACGACTGGATGGTTGACGACCTGCTGCTGCAGCTGTTCGACCAGAAATCGGACGAGGTGATCGACCGGGCGTTGGATCAGGCGGGGCTGCCCTTCTCGCCGGTGCGGACGGTGCAGTAATCAGGTCATCCGCCCGCGGCCCCTCCTGCCGCCGTGACGCCGCGGAGGATGTCGGACATGCTGAGGATGGCCTCCGCCACCTCGATGATGCGCTTGTTCTGGTTCATCGCCGTCTTGCGGATCAGCTTGTAGGCCTCCTCCTCCGACAGGTTGCGGGTGGACATCAGCAGGCCCTTGGCGCGGTCGATCACCTTGCGCTCGTTGAGCGCCGCCTTGGCCGTCTCCAGTTCCAGGCTGACGTCGCGCAGGCGCTGGGACTGCGCCTGGACGACATCGAGGACCGAGCGCATCAGCTTCGGCCGCAGCCCGTCGGGGGCGTAGAGACCGGAGGCGTCCTGCCCTGCCCCATTCAGTCCCGAGAAGCCGGGATCGGCATCGACCAGCACCATGGCGACCGGCATCACCGCGTCCGGCGCGCGCCCGTCCGCCTGTTCCAGATCGGCGCGGGCCTGGGCCAGCTTCGCCTCGCACAGGCGGCGGAGATCCTCGGTCAGCCGGTCCTCCACCGTCTTCAGCAGATCCATGCGGCGGGTGGAGCGTTCGAACCAGACCTCCGGCGTGATGCCCGACAGCTCGCCATGGCGGGCATCGTCGGCGAGCGCCACCGCGCGCATCCGCTCCACCGCCGCCACCGCCGGGTCGGCGAGCGCGGTGCGGACGGCGGCGGTGTGGGCGGGTTCGGCGAACTCCGCGAAGATGCGGAAGGCTCGGTTCTGCGCGTCAATCAGCTGGGCGAGGCGGGCATGCTCCGCCCCGTCGAAGCGCCCGCGCGAGAAGCCGGCGCTGGCGGTCGCCCGCTCCTGACCGGCGAATTCCTTGCCCTGAACGATGTTGAACAGGGCGACCAGGGCGCGGGAGATCGCCGGGTCGGCGGCGATGTCGGCCGCCTCGAACACCACGGACAGCAGATGGCCGATGATGTCGGTGAAGGCCTTCACCGAATCCTGCGGCACCAGCGCCAGCGACGACACCTGACCGCGTAAGCCCGGCAGACCGTCCAGCGCGTGGAGCGCGATGGCGACGCGGCTGTAGAACTGCGCGCCGGAACTGAGGCGGTCGAGCTGTTCGTCCACCAGATCCAGCCGGTCGCGCAGCACCGCCTCCAGCGCCTTGGCGTCGGACTGCCAGCGGGCGCGGTCGTCGGCGAAGCGGCTGCCGCTGGAGCCCAGATAGATGGAGGAGGCGCCGCGTTCCTTCTGCAGAGCGTGGATGAGGGCGCTGAGATCCCGGACCAGGGCGCTGACCACCAGAAGCTGTTCGACGTCGCGGATGCGGCACAGCTTGGCGGCACGAAGAAATCGCGTCGCGGCGGCGCTGGTCCTGCTTTCGGCCCCGCTTTCCCGACTCTGCTGCTCCATATCCATACGGCCCGTTCCCCCGACATCGCCCTGCCCCACGGGTCCATACGCAATGGATATGCCAGCTTGAACGCGCCCGCGGATCGGCCGGGAATGCGGCTTTTGCGCGAGATCCCGGAGGCGTTGCCGGAAAAATGGGCGGACGGTTGGCGCGAAGATGTGCAGCGCAACATCGAGGCATTCGGCGCTGTTGGGAAGAGAGTATCCCCGTTTCGGAGTCGCTCCCACGATGACCAAGAACCCGTTCATGAGCGCGTGGCTCTCCTGGGCCAACCGCGCCACCGGCATGTGGACCGCCGCGGCGATGTCGGCGGCCAGGCGCAACCAGGCGACGGCCCAATCGGCGATGCTCAAGGCCATGATGACGCCGCCCAAGTCCGGGCACGCCAAGCCGAAGCGCAAGTCCAAGCCGGCGCGCTGAACCGAAACGCGTGAACCGGAACGCGTGAACCGGGCAAAGGGCAGCGTTGCCGCAGCCATGGCTTGACGGTGCGAGGAGGGAATGGCCAAATCCACCCCCTTCCGTTTCACGCGCAACCGTTCGAGACACGCCCCATGACCTCCGTTCGCATGCCTTCGTCGCGGCCGCCGTCGCGCTGGGCGAACCTGTTCACCGACCGGCCCGTCACCTGCATCGAGGATCTGCGGCAGCTGGCGGAATGGCGCGTGCCGCGGATGTTCTACGATTACGCGGATTCCGGCTCCTACACCGAGTCGACCTACCGCGCCAACGAGTCCGACTTCGGCCGGATCAAGCTGCGCCAGCGCGTGGCGGTGGACATGACCAACCGGACGCTGGCCAGCACAATGGTCGGCCAGCCGGTGGCGATGCCGGTGGCGCTGGCCCCGACCGGCCTGACCGGCATGCAGCATGCCGACGGCGAGATCCTGGCCGCCCGCGCAGCCGCCAAGGCCGGCGTGCCCTTCACCCTGTCCACCATGAGCATCTGTTCCATCGAGGACGTGGCGGAGAACACCGACAAGCCCTTCTGGTTTCAGCTCTACGTCATGCGCGACCGTGCCTTCATCGACAAGCTGATCGACCGGGCCAAGGCGGCGGGATGCTCGGCGCTGGTGCTGACGCTGGATCTGCAGATCCTCGGCCAGCGCCACAAGGACATCAAGAACGGGCTGTCCACCCCGCCGAAGCTGACCATCGGCAACATCCTGGACATGGCGACCAAGCCGCGCTGGTCGATCAACATGCTGCGCACTCATCGCCGCACCTTCCGCAACATCGTCGGCCACGCCACCGGCGTCAGCAACCTGTCGTCGCTGTCCTCCTGGACGGCGGAGCAGTTCGACCCGACTCTGAATTGGGACGACGTGCGCCGCATCCGCGACCGCTGGGGCGGCAAGCTGATCCTGAAGGGCATCCTCGATCCGGAAGACGCGGTGATGGCGGCGGAGACCGGTGCCGACGCGCTGATCGTCTCCAACCATGGCGGTCGGCAGCTGGACGGCGCGATTTCCTCGATCGCGGCGCTGCCGGCCATCGTCGAGGCGGTTGGCGACCGCATCGAGGTGCTGATGGACGGCGGCATCCGCTCCGGCCAGGACGTGGTCAAGGCTCTGGCGCTGGGCGCCAAGGGCACCTTCATCGGCCGCGCCTTCCTCTATGGGCTGGGCGCCGGCGGCGAGGCCGGCGTGGCCCAATGCCTGGAGATCATTCGCAAGGAGATGGACGTGACCATGGCCATGTGCGGCCTGCGCGACATCAAGGACGTGACCTCCAACATCCTGGCAGGGAAGCCGCACTTCGGGGTTTGACCGGGGCGGCTGGTGGCTGCGGTGGGGTGGAACGGCGTGGAACGTTTTCCCGGTGCTGTTCCAACCCGCTGATGTCAGGACCTCCGGAATCAGGGGCGGCGGGTGAAAGGCCCCGACCCGCCGCGCAGCCGCGGAAAGGGCGGGAGATTGGGATAGGGATCGTCGGGGTTGACGGTCCAGGGATAGACGCCCTTCGGGCCTTCGGATTCCGGGCGGGCGAGGATCGCGGCGACGGCCCGCGGATCGGGCGGCGTGCGCTCGCGCAATGCACCGGGGATGTCATCATCGAGTTCGGGGACGGTGACGGCGGGCGGGTCTTCGGGCCTGGGGGCTTGCGGCTTGGCGTCGGGACGATCCCTGGGAGTATCGAGACCGGCGAAGAGGCCGAGGCGTTCGGCCAGCCAGCGCACGGTGGAGGGATCGCCGGCGGAGACCAGCCGTTCGATCTGCTCGGCCACCAGGGCGCGCAGCGAGGACAGGCGCAGTTCGGCCTCGCGGTTCAGGGCTTCACGCTCCCACCAGACGCGGATGCGGAAATCCTTGGAGCCGTAATAGGCGCGCCACAGCGTGGTCCGGCTGCAGCCCATGGCGCGGGCGACGTTGAGGAAGCTGCTGCCGCGCGCCAGCATGCCGGCGGCCATCACCCATTGCTCCTCGTGGAACTGCGAGCCGGGGACCAGAGAACCATCGGCAGGAACCGGTGGTTCTTCGGCCCAGCAGGGGAAATGATCGTCTTTCAGCGTACGGGGATCGACGGGCATGGCGAGACTCCGCGGAATGAGAGATTCCGTCGGAGATTATAGGTATATGGTCTGATTTATAGGATTATTTGCAAATCCGCTCGTCCATGCCGCCGCGCCCATGCAAGTCGACCGCTTCGTCCAGATAGCGGGACAGCGCCGCCGCGGCCTCGGCCGGGTCGCTACGCCCGGCGCTCCGGGACCGCGCTTCGGCCGCCGCCTCGGCGAAGGCGGCCGGATCGTTGGCCAGCAGGGCAAGCCGGTCCACGGCGGCGGCGTAATCGGGCACGACGAACCGGGGGCCGATGACCGCCGACACGTCGCCGACCGGCAGCGAAACCGGGACCACGCCGGCGGCCAGCGCCTCGGCGGCGCTCGCTCCGCCGCCGGTGCGCCGCGGATTCACATAGGCGTCCGCCGTTTGCATCAAACCCGCCATGTCGGTCACATAGCCCAGGTGGAACAGGCGTCCGGCATGTCGTGACCCTTGCAGGCGCTCAGGAATCGCTGCCGCTTCACCGGCGAACGCCACCGCCCCCCGGGGAACACGGTCGATGAGGGATTCCAGCATCGCGAGGAAGGCGCCGTCGGCCTCCTCGTCCAGCCGGTTGCCGATAACCAGACAGAGGAAGGCATCGTCCGGCAGACCGTGGCCGGCCCGGCTTACCGCCTTGGAGGGGGCTGCCGGCCTGTCCGGTTCCGGCGCACCGATCAGTGAATGCAGAAAGCGGAAGGGCCGCCAGGAAGCCGCGAGCGGACCGCTTGCCGGTCGGCCGCCACCGCCGAAATCCAGCACGATGTCGGCCAGCGAGGGGATGGCTCCGCTGGTGGTGGGGATGCACAGGGTCGGTCGCGCCGCAGCCAGCAAGTCGGCGATGATAACCGATCCGCCCAGCGACACCACCACGTCCGGGTCGTGCCATTCGACCGCGCGCAGGAACCAGTCGATCTTTTCCCGGCTCAGCCCGCGGGCGGTCGAGGACAGCATTCGGAAGTTGCGACCGTCCGCCTCGATCACCTGCTTGCCATCGAAGGCCGGCTCCACGGAGGACGCGAAGGACGGCACGAACAGGCTGTGGATGTCGGCGGGCATGATGTTGGTGTTGAGGATCACCACCTCCCGGCCGCAGCGTTCCTCCAGAACCGTGGCATAGGACAGCAGGTCGCGCGATGGCTGGTGACGCAGGGAAAGAAACTGGTTGGTCACCAGCACGACCCGCCCGGTGGCCGGATTGCCCGCCGGGCGGGGCCGCGGCGCGACGCCGAGCCCGTCGCGGATCGCCACGACCAGGCGGGTGTAGTATGGAAACAGCCGTTCCTCGAAGAAGCCGGGCCGGCTCGCCCCGTCCATGCGCATCAGGAAAAGCTGGCGGCCCATGCAGCAATAGATGTGAAGCAACCGGTCGAGATCCGGGCACTCGAACTCCGCGTCTATCAGGTCGAGCAGTTCGTCATAGTGGCGCAGGGCGCCGGTGATCGCGGCCATGGCCGACAGACGCAGGACCGGATCGGCATTGCGGGTGACGCGGCCCACCTGCAAGGCGCAAGCGGCGCGCTCGTCCGGCGGGGCAAGGCGGAGACGATCCAGCGATGCCTCGATCTCCCGCAATGCGGACGCGCTTTCGACCGGCCGCAGCATGGCGCGGCAGAGCGCGGCAACGGCATCCGCGGAATTTCCTGCCGACAGCTCCATGGCTCAACCCCCGGTAAGGCCACCCGGCCGCACCAGATCAAATTACCCGGCGCGCGGCAAGGAGAGTCTGACATGCGGCCGGGCGCCGCGGGGGAGCCGCAAACGCCTTTCCCGCAACACTCCCCGCCCTGCCCTGTTGTACCGGGGCAACGTGCCGCGCCGGCGCGTAAAGCCGGTGCAATGGGGAGTGGGTCCATGAGCGAACTCCGTGAGGGCAGCGCCACCGTCACCGCGGAGGCAGAGGCCTTCTATACCGAGAGCCTGAAGCTGCTGATCCAGTCGGGCATCCCGTTCCTGCTGGGCGGGACATACGCGGTCAGCGCCTATACCGGTATCAACCGGCCGACCAAGGACATCGACGTCTTCTGTTGCGGCGGCGATTTCCCGCGCATCCTCTCCCATTTCCAGGACCATGGCTTCGAAACGGAGATCGAGGACGAACGCTGGATCGGCAAGGTCAAGCATGGCGAGCTGTTCTTCGACGTCATCTTCAATTCCGCCGTCGCCATCAACCCGGTCAACGACCGCTGGTTCAAGGAGGAACACCGCGCGGTGATCTGCGGCGCCGACGTGCGGCTGGTGGCGCCGACGGAGATGATCTTCTCCAAATCCTTCGTCCAGATGCGCCACAAGTACGACGGGCCGGACGTGGCCCACATGATTTTGAAACAGCATGACAAGATCGACTGGAAACGGCTGCTCGCCCACATGGAGCAGTATTGGGAAGTGCTGCTGATCCACCTGCTGAACTTCCGGTTCATCTATCCGACCGAGCGCGACCGCATCCCCGACTGGCTGGTGGCGGAGCTGCTGGAACGGATGCAGGAGCGCGCCAAGCTGCCGGTCGCCCAGACCCGCATCTGCCGGGGCCGGCTGTTCTCCCGCGAGGATTACCTGATCGACGTCACCCAGTGGGGCTTCGCCGACGTGGTCGGGGAGGAGGGCACCAAGGAGAGCCTGAAGGAGAGTGGGAATGGATGAGCGCAGGCTGACCGTCGCCGCCATCGGCGACATCCATGTCGGCGAGACCACGCAATATCCCTATCGCGAGCTGTTCCAGGAGATCGCCGGCAAGGCCGACGTGCTGGCGCTGTGCGGCGACCTGACCAACCACGGCAAGCCGCGCGAGGCGGAGATCCTGGCCGACGCCCTGCGCTCCATCGGCATCCCGGTGGTCGCGGTGTTCGGCAACCATGATCATGAGTGCGGCCATCTGGAGGAGATCGAGCATATCTTGGCCCAGGCCGGGGTCCGATTCCTGGACGGCGCGCCGCAGGAGATCGGCGGGGTGGGCTTCGCCGGGGTGAAGGGCTTCGGCGGCGGCTTCGGCAACCGGATGCTCGACAGCTTCGGCGAGCCGGCGATCAAGCAGTTCGTCCACGAGGCGGTGAACGAGGCGATGCGGCTGGAGAGCGCCTTGCGGCAGCTGGACACCGAGCGGGTGTTCGTCGTGCTGCACTATGCCCCCATCGCCGCGACGGTGGAGGGGGAGCCAACGGAGATTTTCCCGTTCCTGGGATCGTCGCGGCTGGCGGAGACCATCGACCGCTTCGACAATGTGCGGGCGGTGGCGCATGGGCATGCGCATCACGGGAGCTATACCGGGAAAACGCTGCGGGGGACGCCGGTGTACAATGTGGCGCAGACGATTCCGAAGGAGACGGGGCGGCCTTATGCGTTGATTGAGGTTTGAGGGGGATCTCCTTCTCCCCCCTGGGGAGAAGGTCGGGATGAGGGGGTTCGGCGTAGCCGAAAACGTTCGGCAGGTGCGTCCCCCTCACCCTAACCCTCTCCCCGGGGGGAGAGGGGATCCGGGAGCGGCAGAGGTCCAGTCCTCAAAACACCCAAAGCTGCTCCGGCGGCAGGTGCAGCCAGTGGGTGCCGGCCGCCAATGGCCGCCCGAACGCGCGCAACGTCTGGTCGCCGCAGCGGAAGACATGCTCCCAGTGGCTGCCGAGATAGACCGAAGTCTCCAGTTCCGCCGGGACTCGGTTCTCGCCGTCTCCGTCCACCACCTCGACCTGCTCCAGGCGGATGACGCCGGTCGCCTCGTCCGACACGGACTTGCCGGCGCGGTCCTTGCCCCACAGGGGAATGCCGGACAGGTCGATGCGGGCGTAGCCGCCGCGCTTGTCCTGCACGCGGCTCAGGATCTGGTTGTTGACGCCCATGAACTCCGACGCGAACAGGCTGACCGGTTCGGTGTAGAGCTGTTCGGGGGTGCCGGCCTGGACGATGCGGCCACCGTCGAGCAGGACGATGCGATCGGCGATCGCCATCGCCTCGATCTGGTCGTGGGTGACGAAGACGGCGGTCAGGTTCATCCGCTTGATCAGGCTGCGGATCCAGATGCGCGCCTCCTCCCGCAGCTTGGCGTCGAGGTTCGACAGCGGCTCGTCGAGGAGGATGACCGGCGGGTTGTAGACGAGGGCGCGGGCCAAGGCGACGCGCTGCTGCTGGCCGCCCGACATCTGGTGCGGGTAGCGCTCGCCGAGATGGCCGAGGCCGACGCCGTCCAGCACGGATGCGACGCGCTGCTGGAGGTCGGCCTTCGGCACGTTGCGCAGGCGCAGGCCGTAGGCGACGTTCTCGAACACCGTCTTGTGCGGCCACAGCGCGTAGGACTGGAAGACCAGACCGAGGCCGCGCTTTTCCGACGGTACGTTCAGGCCGGCAGCGGCGTCGAAGACCGGCTGGTCGCCGATGGAGATGACGCCGCGCTTCGGCTCCTCCAGCCCGGCGATGGAGCGCAGCAGCGTGGTCTTGCCGCTGCCCGACCGGCCGAGCAGGGCGACGATCTCGCCCTGGGCGAAGGTGGCGGTGATGCCCTTCAGGATCTCGGTGTTGCCATAGGACAGGTGCAGGTCGTCGATGATGAGCTTAGCCATGGGAGCGTTTCCCGAAGAGCGACATCAGCAGCAGGCCGCCGCCGATCATCGCGATGTTGATGGTGGACAGCGCGGTGACGAGATCGACGGCGCCGGTGCCCCACAGCGAGACCAGCAGCGAGCCGATCACTTCGGTTCCGGGGGCCAGCAGATAGACGCCGGTCGAGTATTCGCGCATGAAGGTGACGAAGATCAGCAGCCAGCTGGAGAACAGGCCGACCTTGATCAGCGGGATCGTCAGGTCGCGCGACACCCGGCCGGGGCTGGCGCCGACGATGCGGCCGGCCTCCTCAAGCTCGGGGCCGATCTGCAGCAGCGCGCCGCTGACCAGACGCATGCCGTAGGCGAGCCAGACCAGCGTGTAGGCGACCCAGATGGCGATCATGGTCTGGCGCAGCGGGGCCAGGAAGGGCGTGAACAGGAAGACCCAGAAGATCGCCAGACCGGCGACGAGGCCCGGCATGGCGCGCGGCAGCAGCACCAGATAGTCCATCAGCCGGGTCCAGCCCGACGGCCAGCGGTGGGCGGCGAGGTTGAGGACGGTGTAGACGCCGACCGACAGCGCCCCGCCGACCGACGCGATCAGCAGCGTGTTGACGATGCCGCGGGTCAGGTTGGGGAACTCCATCAGTTCGCGGAAATGGTCCAGCGTCAGCACGTCCAGCAGGTTGACGCCCTCGCCCCAGCTCGACACGAAGGCGCGGAGCACGAGGCCGCTCAGCGGCACGACGACGGTGAACAGAAGCCACGCGGTGATCATCGCCACGGCCGGCCAGCGCCAGACGCCGATCGACACCGGCTTCTGCGCCGCGGCCTTGCCCTTCACCGAGACGTAGCGGTTGGCGGCGCGCAGCAGGAAGCGCTGCAGGGCGACCAGCGGCAGGGCGATGCAGATGATCGCCACCACGACCACCGCCATCAGCTGGTAGGACGGGGTGCCGAGCTTGTTGGTCAGCTTATAGAGGTAGGTGGCGAGAACCAGGATGCCTTCGGGGTCGCCCAGCACCAGCGGCAGGCCGAACAGCTCGAAGCCCAGGAAGAAGACCAGCACCGCCGAATAGAGGATGTTCGGCATCACCATCGGCAGGCTGACGGTCATCGCCGTGCGCAGCGGGCCGGCGCCGGTCATCCGTGCCGCTTCCTCCACGTCGGAGCCGAGGCTGCGCAGGGCCGATGAGGTGTAGAGGAAGATGTGCGGGACGTGGGTCAGGCCGGCGATGACGATCAGCATCCACTTGGAATAGAGATACCAGGGGACATAGCCGAAGGTGCTTTTGAACCACAGCGTGACGAAGCCGGCCGGGCCGAGGCTGACCACGAAGCCGAAGGCCAGCACCACCGACGACACGAACATCGGCACCAGGATCACCGGCTCGATCCAGCGGCGGCCCGGCAGGTCGGTGCGGGTCATCAGGAAAGCGAGCAGAGCGCCGACCGGCACCGCGATGGCGGTCATGCCGAAGGCGATGATGCACGAGTTGTAGAGGGCGTCGAAGAAATCCTCGTCGTCCAGAACGAACTCGTAGGCGCTGAGCGTGAAGGAGATCTTGGGCTGGAAGAACGGCCCGTCGAGGAAGCTCTGGTAGACGACCAGGCCGATCGGGGCCAGCACGGCAATCGCCATGGCGACGATCACCGCGATGCGCGTCGCGCGGTTCATGGGGGGATTTCCTTGAATTCGGCGGCTTCGGCGCCCTCCCCAGTGGGGGATTCCCCCTCTCCCCCCGCTCACGCGCAAACGAAGTTTGCGCTGACGCGACAGGCGGACCCATGGTCCGCCGAAAGCGGGGAGAGGGTCGGGGTGAGGGGGAGGCGTGGGGTGGATTTTTGGGGGCGCGGGGCGTTTTCTGGCGAACTGAGCCACGCCGTGCGTCCCCCTCACCCTAACCCTCTCCCCGGGGGGAGAGGGGACTTTGGCGCGGGTGGGAGAGGTGAGTTAAATCACTTCCCCTGCAGGGCCTTCTGCCAGTCCTTCAGGAACTTCAGGCGCTTGACCTGATCCAGGTAGGTCAGCAATTCCGGGCCGACATGGATCGGGCGCAGCGTGCTTTCCGGAACGCCGGCGGTCGGGTTGGACGAAGCCAGATCGGGGCGGATCGAGCCCATGTAGCGGGCCTGCATCGCTTCCTGGCCCTGCTTCGACAGCAGATAGTCGAGGAACAGCTTGGCGGCGTTCGGGTGCTTGGCGCCCTTCGGGATGAAGGCGATGCGCGACATCACGATGGTGTAGTCGGACGGCAGCACGACGCCCAGCGACTCCGGATCCTTCTTCTGCCGCTCGAAGACGTAGGAGCCGATCATGTTGTAGCCGATGGTGTGCTCGCCGGAGGTCAGGCGCTCGATCATCGCGCCCGAGGAGGTGTAGAGCTTCACCCCAGTCTGCCCCATCGCCTTCACCAGATCCCAGGTGCCCTTGCTGGCCTGCACGTCCTGGGTGATGTAGAGGAAGCCGACGCCGCTGCGCTCCGGATCGTAGGAGGTGACCTTGCCCTTGTAGGCGTCCGGCTTCTCGCTCAGCAGCTTGGCGAGGTCGGCGTGGGTCTTCGGTACGTCGGCGGCGGGCACGACGCGCTTGTTGTAGGCGAAGACGATCGGCTCGGCGGTGGTGCCGAAGGCCTCGTTCTTCCAGTTGGCCCAGTCGGGGATGTTCTTGGTTTCCGGCGAGGTGTAGGTCTGGGCGTAGCCGTCGTTGACCAGCTTCATCTGCAGGTCCATCGCCGACGACCACATCAGGTCGGTGGTGCCCGTGTTGGCCGCCGCCTCGCTGATGAAGCGGTTGTACATCTCGGTGGAGTTCTGGTCGGCGTATTCCAGCTTGATCTTGGGATAGAGCGTCTCGAACCCCTTCAGGAGTTCCGACACGGCGGCCGCGTCGGTGGCGGAATAGATGCTGAGCGCGCCTTCCTGGTTCGCCGCCTCGATGATCTTGGCATAGGACGGGTCGTAGCCGGCGGGGACGGACTGCGCCTTGGCGGTGCCGGCGGTGAAGGCCGGAACGGTGATGGTCAGCGCGGTCGCGACCAGAAGGGCCAGTTTGGTGCGCATCTCTTCCTCTCCTGCGGTTGGTTCCCACGGCGCCGTTGCGGGCCGTGTTGGTTGGGCTTACAAGCGACTTTGTCGTGACTATAGGCGGCCAACCTGTCGTCAATCTGTCGCGGGTTGAAATTGTTGGCGGAACGGAACAGGGGCGTTCGGATGATGGCCCGGTCGGACGGAGGGTGCCGCCCTTGCGCATCCTGATCGTGGAGGATGACGCGGCCCTGGCGCGCGGGCTCACCGCGTCGCTGAAGCTGGCCGGCTATGCCGTCGACCACGTCGCGTCGGGGGAGGAGGCGGCACGGCTGGAGCGGGCGGAGCCCTATGGGCTGGTGGTGCTGGATCTGGGGCTGCCCGACCTGTCGGGGTTCGAGGTGCTGACACGGATTCGCCGCCGCGGCTCCACCGTGCCGGTGATGATCCTGACCGCGCGGGAGGCGGTGGCCGACCGGGTGAAGGGGCTGGATCTCGGCGCCGACGACTATCTGCTGAAGCCCTTCGACCCGGCGGAGTTCGAGGCGCGGGTGCGCGCCCTGATGCGCCGTGGCCAGGGCACCCCGGTGCCGGAGCTGGTGTGCGGGGCTTTGCGCTACGACCGTTCCACCGCGACGGTGACGCTGAACGGCCGTGTGCTGGATTTGCGCAAGCGCGAGCTGGCGGTTCTGGAGGGGCTGATCACGCGGGCCGGCAAGGTGGTGCCGAAGGACCGGCTGGCGGGGGAGGTGTTCGGCTTCGACGAGCCGGTGGCGCCGAACGCCATCGAGCTGTATGTCGCCCGGCTGCGCAAGAAGCTGGAGCCCGACGGGCCGCAGATCCGCACCATCCGCGGGCTGGGCTACCTGATGGAAAGCGCCTGATGGCAGCGGTCGCGGGCGGCAGGCCGGAGCGCGTGCCGTCGCTGCGGCGCCGGCTGCTGACCCGGCTGCTGGTGCCGCTGGGGGCGCTGGCGGTCGGACTGGGCGTCGGCGGGTCGGCGCTGATCCATGGCTTCGTCCAGTCCACCCATGACCGGCTGCTGGCCGGCTCGACGCTCGCCATCGCCGAGAGGCTGGCAGTGGATGATGACAATGGCGAGGTGACGGTCGACCTGCCCGCCGTCGCCTTCGGCATGCTGGAGAGCCAGGCGCGCGACAGCATCTATTACAACGTCGCCCATGAGGGCGGGGTGATCACCGGCTATCTCGACCTGCCGCTGCCGGACATCTCGAAGATGCCGACCAACGTCACGGTGTTCCGCGACGCCACCTATCGCGGCCATGCGGTGCGGGTGGCGGCGCAGATCCGGCGGCTCTACGGCGTGCCGCAGCCGGTGCTGGTCCAGGTGGCGGAGACCACGGCCGGGCGGCGCGCGGTGGAGGTCGATCTGCTGCTGTGGCTGACCCTGCTGGAGGTGGCGCTGGTCGGCGGCAGCGGGCTGCTGGTGTGGGGAGCGGTCGGGCGCGGGCTGGCCCCGCTGGGGCGGCTGCGGCGGGTGATCGACAGCCGGTCGGCGCGCGGCATAACCGGGGGCGGAATGGCGCTGGTGCCGCTGCCGCTGGCCGTCGTGCCGGTGGAGGTGCTGCCGCTGGTGATCGCCATCAACGGGCTGCTGGCGCGGCTGGACCAGTCGATCGGCACCATGCGCCGCTTCACCGCCGACGCCTCGCACCAGCTGCGCACGCCGCTGGCGGTGCTGCGCACCCATCTGGCTCTGCTGCGCCGCTTCGGCACCGACAGTGCGGAGGGGCGCGCGGCGCTGGACGATGTCGAGGGGGCGGTGAAGCGGCTGGAACGGCTGCTGGTGCAACTGCTGGCCCTGGCCCGCGCTGACGAGGACGCGCCGGCGGTGCCGGCCGCGCCGGAGGTGACCGACCTGCGGCAGGTGGCGATGGAAGTCGCCGCGGAACAGGTGCCGGCGGCGCTGGCCCAGGACATCGAGGTGCGGTTCGAGGGACCGGAGGACGGGGACGCCGACCTGCGGGCCGTGGGCAACCCGGTGCTCGTGGGCGAACTGCTGGGCAATTTGCTGGACAACGCCATCCGCTACAACCGGCCGGGCGGCACGGTGACGGTGCGGGTTGGGGCTGGGCCTGTCCTGGAGGTCGAGGACGATGGCCCCGGCATCCCGGGGGCCGAGCGCGAGCGGGTGTTCGAGCGCTTCTATCGCCTGGACCGTCCGGGCGAGCCGCCGCGCACCGGCAGCGGATTGGGACTCGCCATTGTGCGCGCGCTAGCCGACCGGCTGGGGGCGGCCGTGCGCCTGGACGGCGGGGCGGACGGCCGGGGGCTGAAGGTGACGGTGGTCCTGCGGCCGGCGGAAAGCGACGCAGCTTCAAAGCGTTCGATGGCGGACGACCGCGGCGCCTGAGGGGCGCCCTCCCCCACCCCAACCTCTGCCATGACAATTTTGTTAACCTGAGCTGCGCGGATATTTCGCTGCCTTCGGTTGCCAGTTCGCAGCTGCAGGACTATCTGACCGCTCCGCGCAGACTGTGCCGGCAAGGTGTTGGAAGTAAAGACTGTCCGGATAACGGACGATTATTTTCCCTCATCCCGGCCCGGTTCACGGAAGAAGAAGCGGCTCTTGGCGTCTATTGCGCAGGAGACCGCGGAAAAAGGTCTGGTCGTCCCAAGGTGGACGGCCGAAAGAGGTCAGGGAAAGGGTCAGTCGCTATGCTTTGCAACATCGTCACCGTCGCCTCGCTGGGCGTCCTTCTGCTGTCGGGCATCGGCTTCAGCATCACCAAGACGCCGAAGCAGGACCGTCAGCATCAAACCGACATGCCGCGCCGCATGGCGGACGAGAACATCATGGGGTGATGCGTACCGCTGCCGCCGTCGGGCGGGAGCGCTTGTTTGTTGCCCTCTCCTGAACCGGGGAGAGGGCGGTGGAACCGACCGGCGGATGTGCCTACACTCCAGGCGACCGTTTTCATTCGCCGGATGGACACAGCCGATGCCCACCCTCATTCCGCAACCGGCCGACGCGCTGGTCCTGATCGACATCCAGAATGATTTCTGCCCCGGCGGCGCTCTGGCGGTGGCGGATGGGAATGGGGTGGTGCCGGTGGCGAACCGGCTGGCGCGGCGGTTCGGCACGGTGGTCCTGACCCAGGACTGGCACCCGGCCGGCCACCGCTCCTTCGCCAGCGCCCATCCCGGCGGCATGGCGTTTTCTTCCGTCGAATTTCCCTATGGGCCGCAGGTTCTGTGGCCGGACCATTGCGTGCAGGGGACGAGGGGGGCGGAATTCCATCCGGAACTGGACACCACGCGGGCGGAGCTGGTGCTGCGCAAGGGGGTCCGGGCGGGGATCGACAGCTATTCGGCCTTCTACGAGAACGACCGCAGCACGGCGACGGGGCTGGCAGGCTATCTGCGGGAGCGCGGGTTTACGCGCGTGGTGCTGGCCGGGCTGGCGACGGATTACTGCGTGGCCTATTCGGCGGAGGACGCCGTGCGCTGCGGGTTCCAGGTGGTGGTGGTGGAGGATGGGTGCCGCGCCATCGATCTGGACGGGTCGCTGGAGAAGGCGCGGCGGCGGTTGGCGGAGTGCGGGGTGGTGTTTTGCCGGGAGGGGGAGATTGGGTGAGTGCTGAGGCCCCTCTCCCGGGACGGGAGAGGGAGGGGCCCGCCGAAGGCGGGAGGGTGAGGGGGAATCCAAGGTTCCCGAACCGCATGGCTTCGTGCCTAACCCCTCACCCTTCCCAAGCTTCGCTTGGGCCCCTTCCCTCTCCCGCCCCGGGAGAGGGAGTTTTAGGCCGTTCAGGCGCCCAAAATCTTATCCACCGTGATCGGCAGGTCGCAGAGGCGTTTGCCGGTCGCGTGGTGGATGGCGTTGGCGATGGCGGCGGGGACGCCGACGATGCCGATCTCGCCGACGCCCTTGGCGCCCAACGGGTTGACGATGTCGTCATGCTCCTCGACGAAGATGACCTCGATGTCGTGGACGTCAGCGTTTACCGGGATGTGATACTCGGCGAAGTCATGGTTCATGAAGCGGCCGAGGTGCTGGTCGGTCATCGTCTCCTCCTCCAGCGCCATGCCGATGCCCCACACCACCGCACCCAGAACCTGGCTGCGCGCCGTCTTGGGGTTGATGATGCGGCCGGCGGCCACCGCGCTGACCACACGGGTGACCTGCACGGTGCCGAGATCCTCGTCCACCCGCACCTCCGCGAAGATGGCGGAGTGGGTGCCGAGCGCATGCTGCATCTGTGACTTGTAATTGGGGATCGAGCGCGCCTCGTCCTCCAGCACCAGCAGATCGTTGGCGCGCATCACCTCGGTGATCGACAGGCGCCAGGACGGGTCGGATTTGGCGATCAGGCAGCCGTCGGCGAAGTGCAGGTCGTCGGCCTTCAGCCCCTTCAGCGGCCCGTCGTTCAGCCCGACCGCGAGACCGGCCAGCTTGTCGCGCAGACGGTCGCAGACGGCCTTCACCGCCGAGCCGACCGACGACACCGTCCAGGAGCCGCCCTGCAGCGGCGCCATCGGCAGGTTGGTGTCGCCGAGCTGGAAGGACACCCGGTCGATGGGCAGGCCCAGGATGTCGGCGGCGATCTGGGTCATCGCCGTGTAGGTGCCGGGACCGATGTCGGCGGTGGCGCTGCCGACCGTCAGCCTGCCGTCGATGCCGAGCCGGGCCAACGCCACCGCCTGACCCTGCATCGCATCCCACACGCCGGTCGCCATGCCCCAGCCGATCAGCTGCCGGCCCTCGCGCATCGACCGTGGGGCATGGCTGCGCTTGTGCCAGCCGAAGCGTTCGGCACCCTGGCGGAAACAGGCGCGCAGCTCCTTGCTGGAGAAGGGCTTGCCGGTGTTGGGATCGACCTCGGTGTAGTTCTTCAGCCGCAGTTCCAGCGGGTCCATGCCCAGCTTGGCCGCCAGTTCGTCCATGGCGATCTCCAGCGCCGGGACGCCGGTGGCGGCGCCGGGGGCGCGCTGGTCGAGCGGGGTGTGGGTGTCCATGCGCGCCAGCTTGTAGCCGAGCCGGACATTGTCGCACTTGTATTGCTGGCCCGACCAGTTGACCACGACCTCGACGTAATTCTCGGTCTGCGAGGTCTCCTGCACCGCTTCGTGAATGATGGCGGTGAGGGTGCCGTCCTTCTTCGCGCCCAGCGCCACGCGCTGGAGGGTTTCCGGGCGGTGGCCGAAGCTGAACATCTGCGGGCGCGTCAGTTCCACCCGAACCGAGCGCTTCAGCGTGGTCGCCGCCAGCACCGCCATGAACAGCTGGTGCTGCGGACGCAGGCCCGAGCCGAAGGCGCCGCCGACGAAGGGGGAGATCACCCGCACCGCGTCCTTCGACAGGTCGAAGACGTTGCAGACGTAGGTCTGGGTGTTGATCGGCCCCTGCGTCTTGTCATGGACGGTCAGGGTGCCGTCATTGTGGTAGATGACGGTGGAGGCGTGCATCTCCATCGGGTTGTGATGCTCGACCGCCTGGGTGAAGTCGAGGTCGACGCTGACCTCCGCCTCGGCCAGGGCGGCGTCGGCGTCGCCGCGCGGCTTGGGCGCGGGCTGGAAGCCGCCCTTGTCCTTGCCGGGGGTGAAGGCGTTGGCACTGGCCGCATGCAGGTCGGTCTGGTGCTCGTCCGCATCATAGGTGACGTGGATCAGGCGGGCGGCGTAGCGCGCCAGTTCGAAGCTCTCCGCCACCACCAGCGCGACGGGCTGGAGGGCGTGGTGGATCGTCGCATCATAGAGCGGGCGGAAGGGCGAGCCCTTCGGCGCGTCGTCATCCTTCCACTTGCGGTCGAACCAGGGCAGGCTCGGCCGGTTTTCGTGGGTGAAGACCTGGAACACGCCGGGAAGGGCCAGCGCCTTGGCGGTGTCGATGCCGAGGATGCGGCCGCGGGCGATGGCGCTGGAGACGATGTAGCCGTGGGCGAGGCCGGGGGTGTTGAACTCCGCCGCGTATTTGGCGCCGCCGGTCACCTTCAGCCGGCCGTCGACGCGGCTGACGGGCTTGCCGATCTGGCGGCCGGGGCGGTCCAACTGATCGGGGATGGTCGGTTTGGCGATCATGGGTGCTCCACTCCGGCGGCTTCGGCCAGCGCCCGGACGATGGCGCGCTCGGCTAGTCCGATCTTGAAGGCGTTGTGGGAATGGCCCTTGGCCCCGCGGAGCAGGACGCGCGCGGCTTCGCGGAAAGTCTCCAGCGAGGCGGGCTTGCCGGCCAGTTCGGCCTCGGCCGCCGGGTCGCGCCAGGGCTTGTGGGCGACGCCGCCGAGCGCGAGGCGGGCGGTGCGGATAGTCTGGCCGTCCAGTTCCAAGGCGGCGGCCACCGACACCAGCGCGAAGGCGTAGGAGGCGCGGTCGCGGACCTTCAGGTAGGTCGAGTGCTTGGCGAAGCCCTCGGCCGGCAGGTCGATGACGGTGATGAGTTCGTCGGCGGCGAGCGTGCTGTCGATGTGCGGGGTGTCACCGGGCAAACGGTGGAAGTCGGCGAAGGGAATGGTCCGCTCGCCCTTCGGGCCGCTGACGCGGACGACCGCTTCCAGCGCGGCGAGGGCGACGCACATGTCGGATGGGTGGACGGCGATGCATTTGTCGCTGGCGCCCAGGATGGCGTGGATGCGGTTGACCCCGGTCAGGGCGCCGCAGCCGGTCCCCGGCTCCCGTTTGTTGCAGGGGGTGCCGGTGTCGTAGAAGTAATAACAGCGCGTGCGTTGCAGCAGGTTGCCGCCGTTGGTCGCCATGTTGCGCAGCTGCGCCGAGGCGCCGGACAGGATCGCCTTCGACAGCATCGGATAGCGCGCCTGCACCCGCGCGTCATAGGCGGTGTCGGAATTGCGGGCGAGCGCGCCGAGACGCAGACCGCCGCCATCGACTTCTTCGATCTTGTCGAGGTTCAGGCGGGAGATGTCGACCAGCCGCTCCGGCCGCATCACGTCGGCCTTCATCAGGTCGAGCAGGTTGGTGCCGCCGGCGACGAACTTGACTGCGGCTTCGGTCGTGGTGCCGGACTGGTTCGAGACGCCGCGGAGCGCCGCATCGACGCTGTCGGGGCGGTCGTAGGAGAAGGCCCTCATGGCGTGCCTCCGTCCTTCTGCGCGTCCATGACCTGACGGATCGCGGCGACGATGTTGGGATAGGCGCCGCAGCGGCACAGGTTGCCGCTCATCAGTTCGCGGATGTCGTCGTCGGTCTTGGCGTGGCCCTCCTCCAGCATGCCGACGGCGGAGCAGATCTGGCCGGGCGTGCAGTAGCCGCACTGGAAGGCGTCATGCTCGACGAAGGACTCCTGCAGCGGGTGGAGCGCATCGCCGCTGGCCAGCCCTTCAATGGTGGTGACGGTCCGCCCCTCCGCCATCACCGCCAGGGTCAGGCAGGAGTTGATGCGGCGGCCGTCCACCAGAACGGTGCAGGCGCCGCACTGGCCGTGGTCGCAGCCCTTCTTGGTCCCGGTCATGTCGAGATGCAGGCGCAGCGCGTCGAGCAGGCTGGTCCAGGGGGCGACGCGCAGGGTCTTGCGGCTGCCGTTGATGGTCAGGGTGACGTCCATCGCTTCGGGCATCGTATCGGGAGGAGGCGCCGGCTGTTTGTGGATGTGGCCCTGGGACGCTGGACCTGTTGGCTGGGACATAACCGCTCCGACTGCTGGCAGGTGGGTTCCGCGAATGACTGCCGGGGGTAACAGCCGCCCTTCCGCTGCGTTCCGTCGATGGGGGCGCTGTCAAACGGCGACGACGGCCCCATCTGGTGCGGGAGAACACATCTGATCGCGGAGACCGCTGCCATGAAGCTTTCCGGTTCCTGCCGCTGCGGCGCCGTCCGCTTCACGCTGAACTCGCCGACGCCGGTGCCCTACATGCGCTGCTACTGCACCATCTGCCGCAAGAGCGCCGGCGGCGGCGGATACGCCATCAATCTGGGCGGCGACGCCGACACGCTGGTGGTCGAGGGGCGCGACGCCGTGGCGATGTGGAGGGCGCCGATCGAGGACCCCGACCATCCGGGGCAGACCCATCTCGGCCCGTCGCACCGGCATTTCTGCAAGCATTGCGGCACGGCGCTGTGGGCGGAGGATCCGGCCTGGCCGGAGCTGGTCCATCCCTTCGCGTCGGCGATAGACACGCCGCTGCCGACGCCGCCGGAGCGGGTGCACATCATGCTGGACTTCAAGGCGCCGTGGGTGGAGGTGCCGAGCGGGCCGAACGACGTGCATTTCGCCCGCTATCCGGAGGAATCGCTGGAAGATTGGCACAAGCGGCACGGGCTGCTCGACCGCTGACGGCACCTGCCGTTGAGGACCACCCGGTTCGGGATATGACCAGCGGCTGCGACATCGGCTCTACGAAAGAAAGGGTTACCACATGCCGGTTTCCTCGCCATTTTCATAAGTAAAAATGGGAGGAACGCCATGCTGACCCTGCTCTATCGCAGCGATGCGGTCTCTCTGCTGCCATTTTCGGCTCTGGCGGACATTTGTGTGCGAAGTTCCGCCAAGAATCGACGTCTGGGCATCACCGGCTTCCTTATCGAACATGAGGGGACATTTCTTCAGGTGCTGGAGGGTGAGGCGGAGGCGGTGAACGAACTCTTCCATCGCATCTCGCATGACGAGAGGCACTGCAACATGGCGGTGCTGGGCCGCTGGGAACGGACAGGACGATCCTTCGGCTTCTGGGCGATGAATTTCGGCCCGCTGGACGATCCGTCCTTCTGGCAGGGGGAGTTCGCCGGTCTGCGCGACGGCGACGCCTTCCGGCGCAAGAGCAGCGATGCCGACACCGCGCTGGCGGTGCTGTGCCGGGCCTATGCCTTCGCCAGCATGGTCGCGGGGGCCGATCCGGTGATCGGCGGCTTCGTGATGGGATACCCGCGGGCGCTGCCGGGTCCGGTGACCGTCTGAACCGTCAAGCATCTGATTCAATTGAGCCCTTGACGGGACGGCGCTTGCTCGTGCCATCGTCGCACCTCGCCCGGCCACGGATGGCCGGCCGCCGAGGAGAAGCCCGTCGATGAACGCCTTGCGGCGTCTGTCCGCCCCTGCCCTGGTCCTGGCCCTTCTGGCTGCGCTGGTCGCCGCCAAGCCCTGGCTGCACGGCCATCTGGAACCCTTCGTCGGGCTGCCGCTGAGCGGCGGGTTCGACATCGCCGTCGCGTCGGCCGCGTGGCTTGCCGCCGCCTGGGGCGGGGCGCGGGTGATCGACATGCTGGCGACGGGCAACGGCGGCCGGCCGCCGCGCATCCCCCGGCTGCTGGCCGACCTGCTGCGCTTCTTCGTCTATGGCGTCGCGGTGCTGGCCATCCTGGCCTTCGTGCTGGAACAGCCGGTGACCGGCCTGCTGGCGACGTCGGGCGTCGCCATCGCCGTGCTGGGCTTCGCGCTGCGCAACATGATCGCCGACATCTTCGCCGGCATCGCCCTGAACATCGAACACCCCTACCGGCTGGGCGACTGGCTGGAGCTGTCGCCCGGCGTCGCCGGGCGGGTGGACGAGATCAACTGGCGCGCGACCCGGCTGATCGCCAGCGACGGCACCGCCATCGTCGTGCCGAACGGCATCGTCGCCGGCAGCCGCTTCGTCAATTACAGCCGCCCCAACCCGGCCTTCCGAGCCTCGGTGCCGATCCTGCTGGACCAGGAGGTGCCGGTGGAGCGGGCCAAGCGCATCCTGCTGTCGGCGATGCTCTGCGCCGACGGCGTGCTGCCCACGCCGCGGCCGGACGTGATCGTCGAGGCGGTGACGCCCAACGGCGTCTCCTATCTGGCGCGCTTCTGGACCGACGATGGCGGCCGGGTGTCGCTGGTGCGCGATGCCGTGCTGACGGCGGTGCTGTCCAACCTCGCGCACGCCGGAATCGAGCCGGCCCGCCCCAAGCAGGAGGTCCGCCGGCGCCAGACGGGCGCGCACGACACCGGCCTGCTGCGGCGCGGACTGCTGCGCCAGCTGGAGCTGTTCGACGCCTTCGACGACAAGGAGGTCGACGCGCTGGCCCAGGCGATGCGGCAGTTCCACATTCCCGCCGGCAGCGCCGCCGTTCGCCAGGGCGACGCCGGCGAATCGCTGTTCGTCATCGCCGAGGGCGTGTTCGACGTCCAGATCGCCGCTCCCATTTCCGCCGACACGGAGGATGGGCAGCGCCCCGGCGTGGTCCATCTGACGCGGCTGCGGCCGGGTGACCTGTTCGGCGAGATGTCGCTGCTGACCGGGCAGCCGCGCAGCGCGTCGGTTGTCGCCTGCACCGACGCCGTGGTGTTCGAACTGTCGCGCGGCCATCTGGACCCGGTGCTGCGGCGCCGTCCGGAACTGGCGGAACGGCTGGCCGAACTGATGGCCGAACGCCAGACCCGCAACGTCAGCCAATCCAAGCGCCAGCAGGGCGCCACCCCGCCGCCGCCGGCGGAATCGCAGGCGCTGCTGGCGCGGTTGCGGGGCTTCTTCGGGCTGTAGGGGCGCAATTGCGCCGCCCCCTGCCGGTGGCAAAATTGGAACTCCATCCCTATCTAAGCAGTCCCGGCCCATAAGCGGCCGGCTGCGAGCGGCATGCCCCAGGTCCTTCAATATGGAACCTCGGGCAATATGGAACCTCGGGCGGTGCGGGCCGTTATGGCGCGCGGGTGCCGGCAACGATTTTACGATCGGAGCATCGTCTATCGCTCGCAACGGGTGGCGGCCGCATTCCGCAGCCGGCGCCCCCGGTGTTTGGCCCTTCTTGCGGGTCGAGCGCCCCTTCGTCCTGAACCAACGAGGAGGCTCGACAGCCGATGTGCGGACTAAGTGGTGAAATTCGTTTCAAGGCCGGCGAGGCGGCCAGCACGGTGGCGGTCCAGGCCATGTGCGACAAACTGGCGCCGCGCGGGCCGGACGGCCACGGCCTGTTCGCCCATGGGCGCGTCGCCTTCGGACATCGCCGGCTGAAGATCATCGATCTCAGCGAGGCATCGCAGCAGCCGATGGTGGATGCGGCCCTCGGGCTCGCCATTGTCTTCAACGGCTGCATCTACAATCACCGGGAACTGCGCGAGGAACTGGTCGGGCTCGGCTACCGCTTCTTCTCCGACGGCGACACCGAGGTCCTGATCAAGGCCTATCACGCCTGGGGGCCCGATTTCGTCAAGCGCCTGAACGGCATGTTCGCCTTCGCCATCTTTGAGCGCGACAGCGGCCGGGTGGTGCTGGGCCGCGACCGGCTGGGCATCAAGCCGCTGTATCTGGCCGACATTACCGGCGGCCTGCGCTTCGCGTCCTCCCTGCCGGCGCTGGTGGCGTCCGGTGGGATCGACACCGATGTCGATCCGGTGGCGCTGCACCATTACATGAGCTTCCACGCCGTCGTCCCGGCGCCCTACACCATCCTGAAGGGCGTGCGGAAGCTGCCGCCCGCCACGGTCATGATCGTGGAGCCGGACGGCACCCGGCGCGAGAACACCTATTGGTCGCTGACCTTCGGGCCGCAGTCCGGCGACGAGGGCCGCGATTTCACCGACTGGCGCGAACTGGTGCTGGAGACGCTGACCCGCGCGGTGCGCCGCCGGCTGGTCGCCGACGTTCCGGTGGGTGTGCTGCTGTCGGGCGGGCTGGACAGCTCGCTGATCACCGCGCTGCTGGCCGAGAACGGACAGAGCGGGCTGAAGACCTTCTCCATCGGCTTCGAGACGGTGGGCGACGAGCGCGGCGACGAGTTCCAGTATTCCGACATCGTCGCCAAGCATTTCGGCACCGATCATCACCGCATCTTCGTCGACAGCGCCCGCGCCCTGCCGGAGCTGACCGACTGCGTCCGCGCGATGTCGGAGCCGATGGTCAGCCACGACAACATCGGCTTCTTCCTGCTGTCGCAGGAGGTGGCGAAGCAGGTGAAGGTGGTGCAGTCGGGCCAGGGCGCCGACGAGGTGTTCGGCGGCTATCACTGGTATCCGCCGCTGCTGGACAGCAAGGACGCGGTGGGCGACTACGCCCGCGTCTTCTTCGACCGCGACCATGCCGAGATGGCCGAGGCGCTGGACCCGCGTCTGGTCGGCGAGGACCACTCCCGCCGCTGGCTGGAGCAGCGCTTCGCCATGCCCGGCGCCGACCGGCCGGTGGACAAGGCGCTGCGGCTCGATACCACCGTCATGCTGGTGGACGACCCGGTGAAGCGGGTCGACAACATGACCATGGCCGCCGGGCTGGAAGCGCGCGTGCCCTTCCTCGACCATGAACTGGTGGAGCTGGCGGCCCGCATCCCGGCGGAGATGAAGCTACCGGACGGCGGCAAATACGTCCTCAAGGAAGCGGCGCGGCGCGTGGTGCCGGCGGCGGTGATCGACCGCCCCAAGGGCTATTTCCCGGTGCCGGCGCTGAAATATTTGCGCGGTCCCTTCCTGGAGCGGGTGCGGGACGTGCTGAACGCCCCGGCGGCGCGGGAACGCAGCCTGTTCCGCCGCGCGTATCTCGACCGGCTGCTGGCCGATCCGGAAAGCCACATCACGCCGCTGCGGGGATCGAAGTTGTGGCAGGTGGCTCTGCTGGAATTCTGGTTCCAGGAACAGGGTCTGTAAGCGGTCGTCTTTACGGCCATTCCAAACGAAGAACGCTCCGCCGGCACATCCGGGCGCGGGACCGATCCGCATCCCCGGATGTTGCCAATGCGAGGAGCCGCATCCGACGATCAGGGGGAACCCATGAGCTACGCCCGCGTGAAACCGCACCGGCTGGAACGCGCCGCCAGCGCCACCCTGCGCCACACCCGGCGCTACACCGGCCGTCCGCCGGCGGGAGAGACTGAGGCCGACGCGCCGCGCGCCGACGTGGTGGTGGATTGCGGCTGGGGCCGGCTGATCTTCGCCCACACTTTCGACGATCTCGACCGCATGATCGAGACGTTGCGGCAGGAGGCGCCGGGCACCCGCGACATCGTGTTCTATCTGCAGGACCCGCATGTCGCCCTGTCGCGCGCGCCGCAGGAGCTGTTCCTCGACCCCTCCCACACCTTCCGCCTGTGGCTGACAGACTATCGGCCGTCGCGGCGGCGGCCGAAGGGCTACAGCGTCCGCCGGCTGCGCACGCGCGAGGACGCCGAGGGGGTGCAGCGCATCTATGCCCGGCGGCGGATGGTGCCGGTTTCCTCCTCCTTCCTGGTGGCGTCGCGCAACAGCCGGGTGCTGACCCATTTCGTCGCCTGCGACGATTCCACCGGCGAGGTGATCGGATCGGTGACGGCGGTGGATCACGCCCATGCCTTCGGCGACCCGGAGAACGGCAGTTCGCTGTGGTGCCTGGCGGTCGATCCGCAGGCGTCATTTCCGGGGATCGGCGAGACGCTGGTCCGCACGGTGGCGGAGCATGTGCAGGCACGCGGTCGGGCCTTCCTCGACCTGTCGGTGCTGCATGACAACGAGAACGCCATCGCGCTGTACGAGAAGCTGAATTTCCGCCGGATTCCGGCCTTCGCGCTGAAGACCAAGAACCCGATCAACGAGCGGCTGTTCACCGGCCCGCAGCCGGGCGAGCGGCTGAACCCCTATGCCACCATCATCGTCAACGAGGCGCGGCGGCGCGGTATCGGCGTCGATGTGGTGGATGCCGAGGCCGGCTATTTCTGCCTGACCTGGGGCGGGCGCAGCGTGGTCTGCCGGGAATCGCTGAGCGAACTGACCAGCGCCGTCGCCATGAGCCGCTGCGACGACAAGGCGGTGACCCGCCGCGTGCTGGAACGCGCCATGCTGAACGTACCGGCCCAGGCGGTGGCGGGGGACGCGGAGGAGAACGCCACCTTCCTGGCGACGCATGGCCGCGTCGTGGTGAAGCCGGCGCGCGGCGAGCAGGGACGCGGCATCACAGTCGACGTGCGCGACGCCGAGACGATGGAGCGCGCCGTCGCGGCGGCCCGCCAGCATTGCGACACGGTGCTGCTGGAGCAGTTCTGCGAGGGGCAGGATCTGCGGATCATCGTCATCGACAAGAAGGTGGTGGCCGCCGCGGTGCGCCGCCCGGCCGAAGTCACCGGCGACGGCACCCACAGCGTGCGCGAACTGATCGAGGCGCAGAGCCGCCGCCGCGCCGCCGCCACCGGCGGGGAAAGCCACATCCCGATGGACGCGGAGACCGACCGCTGCCTCGCCGCCGCCGGCAAGAGCCTGGACGACGTGCTGCCGGCCGGCGAGGTGCTGCCGGTGCGCAAGACGGCGAACCTGCACACCGGCGGGACGATCCACGACGTGACCGACTGCCTGCACCCGGAACTGGTGGAGGTGGCGACGGTGGCCGCCCGCGCGCTGGACATCCCGGTGGTGGGATTCGACCTGCTGGTGGAGTCGCCCGACCGGCCGGGCTACGTGTTCATCGAGGCGAACGAGCGGCCGGGCCTCGCCAACCACGAACCGCAGCCGACGGCGGAACGTTTCGTCGATCTGCTGTTTCCCCAGACGCGGGGGGTGCTGTAGGCCCCCTCTCCCCCCCGGGGAGAGGGGCGGGGGGAGGGGGATGCACCGCGTGGATTCTCGGTAAGGGG
>NZ_LGQY01000027.1:0-38562 GCF_003116065.1 Azospirillum sp. TSO5
GCACAAAGCTTCGCTTTGTGCTGACGCGGCAGGCG
Source organism: Azospirillum sp. TSO5 (assembly GCF_003116065.1). Lineage (NCBI taxonomy): Bacteria > Pseudomonadati > Pseudomonadota > Alphaproteobacteria > Rhodospirillales > Azospirillaceae > Azospirillum > Azospirillum sp. TSO5. The sequence continues at coordinate 36 of NZ_LGQY01000027.1, forward strand.
GACCGTAGGTCCGCTGAGAGCGGGGGAGGGTTAGGGAGGGGGCAATCAGCACCTCCCTACCCAATCAACTCACCCAAAAAGCTGCCCGTGCAGCGCCTGCCAGCTGTCGCGGTCGGGCGCCAGCAGAATGCTCCCTCTGAGCAACTCCGGCCGATAGGGCGTGCCGTCGATCAGCGCGGAATAGCCGCCGGCCTCCGCATGCATCAGCACGCCGGCCGCATGATCCCACGGCATCAGCCGGTGATAGAGCGAGTAATGCGCCCGCCCCTCCAGCAGCCGCAGATACTCCTGCGCGGCGCTCGACAGGCAGGCGCGCTCGCCCAGCCCGGCGCTGCGCTCCTCCAACTGCCGCCCCATCTCCTCGGCGCAGAAGCGCGTCGACAGCGCGCCGACCATCTGCGGCAACGGCACGGCCGGCGCCACATGGACGCGGCTGCCGTTCAGCCGCGCGCCCTGCCCCTTCACCGCCGTCGCCATACGGCCATCGACCGGATCGTGGATCCAGCCGGCGACCGTCTCGCCCTTCCAGGCAAGCGCCACGATCACCGCGAACATCGGCCGGCCCTGCGCGAAATTGATGGTGCCGTCCACCGGATCGATGATCCACACCGGATCGTCGCCATGGATGCGGTCGAGCACACGCTCGTCCTCCGACGCGGCCTCTTCGCCGATGACGCGGCTGCCCGGCAGCAGGGTGGACAGCGCCGGGGTCAAGGCCCGCTCCGCCGCCTCGTCCGCCAGCGTGACGAGGTCGGTCGGGCCGGTCTTCTGCCGGATGCCCGATGAGTCGAGCTTCTGGAAATACGGCATGATCTCCGTCCGTGCGACGGAGCGGATCAGGTCGGAAACCTGGTCGATGTCGGGAAGCGGGAAACCCGTCATGGTCGGAAGGTTCCTGATGGCTTGAGGGGACGGCGGTTCAGCGCTTCGCCGCCGGCGTTTTGCCGGGCACGCTGTCCAGTTTCAACGTGGGATCGCCGCCCTTCGGGTCAGTCAGCAGAACCCTGCCGTCCAGCCCGCTGTCCTTCAGCGCCTTCGACAGCGCATCGAAGGTGGCGCGGTCGGCTGCTGCTGCTGCGGCTTCCTTGGCGGGATCGGGTGGCGGGGGCGGCACCGGGCCACCCTGTGCCGGCTCACGCGGCGCTTTGGGGTCGGGCGGTGGAGGTGGCGGTGGGGTGCCCGCGGTTTCCTTCTCCGGTTCCGGAGGGGGCGGAGGCGGCGGCTGCCACAGGCGGAAGCAGTCGGTGAAGGCCTGCTGCTTGCAATCCTTCAGCAGCTCCGCAGCATCCGGCGCAACGACCAGCGGTTCGTCGGGCGCCAACGGCAAGGGTTTCGGCGGCGGGGGAAGCGGATCCTCTGGCGGCACCGCCGGCTCCTCGACATAGCCGGGCGGCAGCGGCATTCCGTACCGCACCGGCTCGGCCGCCCCGGTCTGGGCGAATGCCAGAAGCAGCGGCAGCGCCGGGATCAGCAGTGCCGGAATCAGGCGGCCGGCGCCGATCAGGACGGTACGGGAAGGGGAACGGAGCACGACGGGACCGCGGCGATGGCGAACGGCCCATTATGGCCCGCCATAGCCCGCGCCGTCATCCCTCAAGCATGTGTCAAATCACCGTCAGGCCGCGGCGCGATGGTCGTGATGGGGGTCGTGGCGGGTTCCGCCGGTGAAACCGCCATAGCCCCAGGCAGCCAGCTCACGGCAGATTGCTTCGATCTTCGCGGCCTCTTCGGCATTCGGCTCCCGCTGGGCGGCGGATTCGATCAGTCGCATCAGGGTCGCACGGCCTTCTGGCGTGCGCGAAAGTTCCTGCAACCGCAGCAGTGCCGCACCCGGCGGCAACTTCTCCTGACGGGCGACGATAGCAACCTGATCGGCGAGGAAAGCCGTGATCGAAAAGCACGACGGATCGGTTTGCAACCGCATTGGCAGTCCTCCTGATGGGGGAGCGCACCGCTCCGTTCCCATCATCGGGCTCCAACGGGGAAATAACCACGCCGCATTCGTCGTAAGACCGGAGTGGGGTGCAACAGGTCATAGACCCGGTGTCGCACCCCCTTCCTTCGGCCAGGAGTACAGGCTCGCGCCGCTTAAGGTTGCGGCTGGACCTGCTCGGTCGGCTGTTCGGCCGGCTGGAACCGCTTCTCGAACCGGGCAAGATCGACGGGGTCGATGGAGACCTGCAGATGCGCATGCTCCTCGTCGTCGCGCCGGTCGAGAACCTCGCTCCTGGCATAGAGCCAGGCGAGCGCCGCCCCGTCGCCAAGCTCGACGGACAGGTCGACAACCTGCCGATTGACGTTCATCCGCTGGTCGAGCAGGCGATCGAGATCGTCGATCCCCTCGCCGGACAGGGCGGAGACCGCCACCGCGCGCGGATTGCGCCCAGTCTGGGCCAGGACCGCCGCGCGGCTTTCCTCGTCCAGGGCGTCGATCTTGTTCAGCACCTCGATCACCCGGTCGTCCGTCTCCGGGTCGATGCCCATGTCGGACAACACCTCATGGACGTCGGCCTTCTGGGCGTCGCTGTCGATGTGGGCGATGTCGCGGACATGCAGGATGATGTCGGCGGCGTCCACCTCCTCCAGCGTGGCCCGGAAGGCGGCGACAAGGCCGTGCGGCAGGTCGGAGATGAAGCCGACCGTGTCCGACAGGATCACCTTGCGCCCCGACGGCAGCGTCACCTGCCGCATGGTGGGATCGAGCGTGGCGAACAGCAGGTTCTGGGCGAAGACGTCGGCGTTCGCCAGCCGGTTGAACAGCGTCGATTTGCCGGCATTGGTGTAGCCGACCAGCGCCACCACCGGGTACGGCACCTTGGCGCGCGCCTTGCGGTGCAGGCCGCGGGTGCGCCGCACCTCCTCCAGCTCCTTCTTGATCTTGATGATCCGGTCGCCGATCAGGCGCCGGTCAAGCTCAAGCTGCGATTCACCGGGGCCGCCGAGGAAGCCGAAGCCGCCGCGCTGGCGTTCCAGGTGGGTCCAGGACCGCACCAGCCGGGATTTCTGGTAGGTCAGGGACGCCAGCTCGACCTGCAGCATGCCTTCCCGCGTCCGGGCGCGGGCGCCGAAGATCTCCAGGATCAGGCCGGTGCGGTCGATGACCTTCGCCTTCAGCGCCCGTTCCAGGTTGCGCTGCTGGACCGGCGACAGGGCATGGTCGAGGATGACGAGGGTCGCCTCGGTCTCCTCCACCACTTGGGCCAGTTGCTCCACCGTGCCGGAGCCGAGCAGGGTCGACGGCTGCGGCCGGTTCACCTTGGCGCATTCGGCATGGACGACGTCCAGCTGAATGGCCTGGGCAAGACCGACCGCCTCCTCGAGCCGGGATTCGGGAGGGCGCATGTCCCCGTCCGCCTCGATGCGGAGGACAGGGTGGACCACGATGGCCCGCGCGGCGCCTTCAGGGGCCGCGCCGTTACCATTGGTCAAGGGATCAGACGCTTTCACCTTCCTTGGGCGGCTCGAAAAGTTGAATGGGATGGGCCGGCATGACCGTCGAGATTGCGTGCTTGTAGACGAGCTGGGAATGCGCGTCGCGCCGCAGAAGTACCGAGAAGTTGTCGAACCAAGTAATAATGCCCTGGAGTTTCACGCCGTTCACGAGAAAGACGGTTACGGGAGTCTTGTTCTTACGGACGTGATTGAGAAACACGTCCTGCACGTTTTGGCTTTTTTCAGACATTTTTCATGCCCCCTTCTTCAATGTTCTTGGGACCCCTTCTTCAGGTGGTCCGCTCCCCGTTTCACGGTGCAGGTATGGTGCGCGCAGGTACCGTCTCGACAGCCGTTTGCAGGGATATGGTATCACCATTGCCTTCCACCAAGCCATACAGGACGCTGTGCAGCGCCGTACAGTCGGTGTGGCGATGGGCGGGCGGAAAACGGTCGAAGCCGCTCCCCTCGCCCAGCCCTATTAGCACCGGAACGAGTCCGGCGCCATGGGCGCATTCCATGTCGATGTCGGCATCGCCGAGAAACCAGACATCAGAACCCGGCGCGATCCCCGCCGGTTCCAGCGCCATCCGCACCGGGGCGATGTGCGGCTTGTCGAACTCGGCATCCTGGGCGCCGACCAGCGTACCGAAATACCGGCTCCAGCCCAGCGCTTTGGCCTCCGCCCGCAGGAACTTGCCGTTCTTGTTGGAGACGACGGCCTGATAGACGCCGCGCTCGTGGAAATGGCGCAGCAGAGTCTCCGCACCCGGCAGCGGCTTCAGCCCGTCCAGGTGGTGGGCGGCGAAATAGGCATAGAAGAGGTCGCGCGCCTCGGTCCAGCGCTCGCCGAAGATGCGGGGGAAGCTGTCGCGTAGCGACGCCTTGATCCGCTCGCGCGCCTCCTCCGCACTCCAGGGGTCGAGGCCGAAGGACACCAGCGCATGGTTCAGCGCCGCGCGCACGGTGTCCCAATTGCTGACCAGGGTGTTGTCCCAGTCATAGATGACGGCGCGCGGCAGGGTGATGGGGGCGGACAAGGAATACTCCCGTATAAACGGTTGATCATTTGGAAACAGGGGAAAGATCGTATTCTTCCAACATCGATCGGATTATGGCTACTCTGTGCCGCACAACAAATGCATGGCACGCATGCCCTCACCACCACAAGCCGAACGGCGCCGGCGATCCACACCTCTCCGGGAAGCCCTGAAGGAGAGGTCACGCTCCTTGCCGGGCTTTCTGATCCTGCGATTCATCGTGCGCTGCCTTCGCGGCAGTCAGTCGCGTCGGGAAGCGCTTTTCGAGCTGTCAGGCACGGAAGGCGTCTTCCAGCCCTATGCCACCACAGCCTTCGACCGCTATCCGGCGATCTTCCGCTTTGTACGGGACGAGATCGGCGACGGGCCGCAGAGGCAAATTCTCTCCTTCGGCTGCTCCTCCGGCGAGGAAGTGTTTTCACTGCGCCGCTATTTTCCCGAGGCGCAAATCGTCGGGATCGATGCCAATCCCTACAACATCTCAGTCTGCCGCAGGAACGCCCGCCAGCGGAACGACCATGGCGTTCACTTCAGGGTCGCAACAACGCCGGCCGCTGAACCGGATGAGATGTACGACGCGATCTTCTGCATGGCTGTGCTCCGCCACGGCCTGCTGACGACGGCGGATTCCCGCTGCGATCATCTGCTTCGATTCGCCGATTTCGACCGCATCACGGGCGACCTCGCCCGCTGCCTGCGGCCGGGGGGACTGCTGGCGATCCGGCACAGCAATTTCCGGTTCAGCGACGCCTCCGCATCGACGAGCTTCACGGTCGCGCACCGGCTCACCGGAAAGCAATCGTCAGGTCCGACACCTTTGTTCGGACCTGACAACCGGAGACTGGAACACGGCTTCTACGACGAGGCCGTTTTCCGGAAAATCACTCGATGAACATCTTCCCCTTCTCGCTGCCATGGACGCCCAGCGACTTCAGCTTGCGGTGAAGGGCAGAACGCTCCATGCCGACGAAGGACGCGGTGCGGGAGATGTTGCCGCCGAAGCGGGTGACCTGGGCCAGCAGATATTCGCGCTCGAACACCTCGCGCGCCTCGCGCAACGGCAGGCCCATGATCTCGCCGCCCTTGTCCCATTTCAGGACGGTCGGCGTGATGGCGCCGATTTCCGGTGGCAGGGTGTCGGCGCGGATCGGCTCCTTCGGGTCGCCCTGCGCCATGATCAGCAGCCAGTCCACCACATTGCGCAGCTGGCGCACGTTGCCCGGCCAGTCATAGGCCTGGAGCGCCGCCATCGCGTCCTCGCCGAACTCGCGGACCGGCAGGCCCGACGCCTCGGCGGAACGCTGCATGAAATGGCGGGCCAGCACCGGGATGTCCTCCCGCCGTTCGGCCAGCGACGGCACGCGGATCGGCACCACCGACAGGCGGTAGAACAGGTCCTGGCGGAAACGACCCTGCTCGATCTCCGCCTGCAGATCGCGGTTGGAGGTGGCGATCACGCGTACGTCCACCTCCACCCGCTGGCCGCCGCCGACGCGCTCGAACACCTGTTCCTGCAGGGCGCGGACGATCTTGCCCTGGGTTTCCAGCGGCATGTCGGCGACCTCGTCCAGCAGCAGCGTGCCGCCATGGGCCTGTTCGAAGGTGCCGATCTTGCGGCCGGGACCGTCGACGCCGGCCTCGGTGCCGAACAGCTCCATCTCCAGCCGCTCCGGCCGCATGGTGGCGCAGTTCAGCCCGACGAAGGGGCCGCTGGCGCGGCGCGAGCGGGCATGGATCAGGCGGGCGACCACCTCCTTGCCGGCGCCGGGCGGGCCGGAGATCAGCACGCGGCTGCCGGTGGGCGCCACCTTGTCGATCGACTGGCGCACCTGATTGACCGCCGAGGAGCGGCCGATCAACTCGACGTCGCCGCCGGCACGCAGCTTCAGTTCCTGGTTCTCGCGCTTCAGCCGCGCCGCCTCGATGGCGCGGTCCACCATCAGCAGCAGCCGGTCGGCCTTGAACGGCTTCTCGATGAAGTCGTAGGCGCCGACCTTGATCGCCTGGACCGCGGTTTCGATGTTGCCGTGGCCGGAGATCATGATGACCGGAAGGTTGCCATGGTCCCGCATCAGCTGTTCCAGGATCTGCAGGCCGTCCAGCCTGCTGCCCTGCAGCCAGATGTCGAGTACGACGAGGCTCGGCCGGCGCGCCGCCACCTGGGCGAAGGCCTGATCGGCGTCGGCGGCCTCGCGGGTCTTGATGCCTTCGTCGTTCAGGATGCCGGCTATCAGCATCCGGATATCGGCTTCGTCGTCGACGATCAGAATGTCATGCGCCATGGGCTTCGTGCCTCATCTCTCCGCCGGTCTCCGCCGGCCTGTCGTCACGGCCGCCCGCGTCGTTCGCGACCGCAACCGGGTGTGGAATGACCAGGGTCACGCGCGCCCCGGGCCCGCCTTCGCGGTCCTCCAGGGTCAGCACGCCGCCATGGTCCTCCATGATCTTCTTGACGATGGCGAGCCCCAGCCCGGTGCCCTTGGCCCGCGTCGTCACATAGGGTTCGGTCAGCCGGTCGCGCTGTTCGCCGCCGGGCAGGCCCTTGCCATTGTCCTCGACGGTGACGACAACCTTCTCACCATCGTCCTCCACCGCGATTCCTACCTCTCCCGGCGGCAGCTCCGACCCGTCGGCGGGCGGCGTGCGCCCTTCGATGGCGTCCGCCGCGTTCTGCAGCAGATTGGTCAGCGCCTGGGAGATCTGCCGGCTGTCGCAGGCCACCGTCAGCGGCCCGGACGGCAGCCGGGTGTCGAAACGGATTTTGCCGGTGTGGGCGCTCGATTGCAGGAACACCGCCTGCCGCACCAGATCGTTGATGTTGACCGGCTTCATCACCGGCTGCGGCATCCGCGCGAAGGCGGAGAACTCGTCCACCATGCGGCGGATGTCGTCGACCTGCCGGACGATCGTGTCGGTGCACATGGTGAAGACCTCCGTATCGCTGGAGATCTCCTTCAGGTATTTGCGGCGCAGCCGCTCAGCCGACAGCTGGATCGGCGTCAGCGGATTCTTGATCTCATGCGCGATGCGGCGCGCCACGTCGGCCCAGGCCGCCTTGCGCTGCGCCGACACCAGTTCGGTGATGTCGTCGAAGGTGACGACATAGCCACGCACTTCGCCGGCGCGCACCTCCGCCGCAATGCGGACCAGCAGGGTCAGCGTCGGCTTGCCCGGACGGCGGATCTGGATCTGGTCCTGCACGACGCGGCCGGGCTTCTTCGGCGCATTCTCCAGCAGGTCGCCGATGTCCGGCAGCAGCTCGACCAGCGACATTCCGACCAGACGCTCCAGATCCTCCTCGCCCAGCAGGCGGGCGGCGGACAGGTTCGGCAGGTTGATGACGCCGTCGGCATCGACGCCCAGCACGCCGGCCGACACACCGGACAGCACCGTCTCGGTGAAGCGCCGCCGCTCGTCCAGCAGCCGGTTGGTCGAGAGCAGTTCCCGGCGCTGCCCCTCGATCTCGGTGGTCATGCGGTTGAAGGCGCGGGACAGCAGCACGAACTCGTCCTCGCCCGGCGGCTCGGAGACGCGGACGGTCAGGTCGCCGGCGCGCACCCGCTCGGCGGCGCCGATCAGCGCGCTGATCGGTCGGACAAGCCGGGTGGCGAAATTCAGCCCGGCCCACACCGCCGCCAGCAGCAGCAGCATCGCCACCACCAGGAAGATCAGGGTGAAGGTGATCTGCAGGCTGCCGCGCTGGTTCTCCAGCGCCGTGTATTCCTTCACCGCCCCTTCGGCCGAGGCCATGTGCTGCAGAACCCGCGGCTCCACCATGCGGCCGACATAGAGGAAGGTATCGGATACGCGGTCCAGGCTGACCAGGGCGCGGACGCGGTCGTCGGATTCCTTGACGATCAGCGCGACCTCGCCATTGCGGGCCTGCTGGATCTTGTCTTCCGGGATCGGTTCGAATTCCAGGGTGAAGGTATATCCGGCCCGCGCGACGATGGCGCCGGTGGTGCCGTTGAAGACGATGGCTTCCGACAAGGCGCGCAGCATCGCCTGGGTGGCGACGACCTGCTCGAACCGTTCCGGGTCGCTGGAGAGACGCGCCTCCTGCGACAGGTCGTTGGCCATCGCCAGGGCATCGGCGCGGATGTTCTGCTGGTGCTCGTGCAGATAGGCGCTGGCGACCACCAGGGATTCGTTGACCGCCGTGCGCACGCGGTCGCTGAACCAGCTCTGCACCCCGACATAGAAGAACAGGGTGGAAAACACCGTCATGATGATGGCCGGCGCCACCGCCAGCACGCTAAACACCAGAACCAGCCGGGTGTGCAGCCGCGATCCCGCCAGCCCGCGCCGCCGCCCGATCAGGATGGCGACGATCCGCCGCGCGATCAGCACGCCCAGCGTCAGCAGGATCGCAAGGTCGAGCGTCAGCAGAAGGGTGACGGTACGCGGGTTGGCCTGCCCGAACGGCGCGCTTTCCGTCATCGCCGCATAGGTGGCGAAGCCGGCGGCCAAGGCTGCCAGCGACAGGGCAAAAGCCATCCGCTTGCCCAGGCCTACCCGCCGGGACCAGTGGAGAATCTTCTGCCAGACCGGCCTTTGGCCGGCTGCTGCGGTGTCGGAATTGAGTGGCATCATCCGGCGCTAATCTGTTGCCGGAAAGATACACCTCTGTTGCGGCCCTGCCAAGCCGCAATGGATCTGCCTTTCGGACAGGACCGCTTAGGCCAGCCGGCGCAGGAGCCGCAGGTCGGTTGCTGGCCTTCGGTCCACCACCGTCCGCACCGACGTTGTGTCACAATTTTGGCACGGGCCGGTTGCGGTGGCGGGTGGGCGTCGATCGATCTATTTGATGCCGCGCATCACCTGGATGTCCAGGTCGCGGATCTTCTTGCGCAGCGTGTTGCGGTTCAGACCCAGCAGTTGGGCCGCCTTGATTTGATTGCCGCGGGTCGCCGACAGGCTGAGCGAGATCAGCGGCCGTTCGATCTCCCGCAGCACCCGGTCGTACAGGCCGTTGGACGGCATGCCGTCCTTGTGGGCGGCGAAATAGTCCTTCAGGTGGCGTTCGACCGCGGAGGACAGGCCCTCGCTCTGCGGCTCCTCCACCGGCTGGGCGGCCGGGGTGGCATCGGCAAGCTCCGCCTCGACCACGTCCAGCCCGATGACCTCCTGCGAATAGAGCGCGGCCAGACGGCGGACCAGATTCTCCAACTCGCGGACGTTGCCGGGCCAACGGTAGCGCTTCAGCCGGTCCATCGCCGCCTGATCGATGCTCTTGGCCGGAAGCCCCTGGCTGATGCCGAGATTCAGGAAATGGCGGACCAGCAGCGGAATGTCCTCCGTCCGCTCGCGCAGCGGCGGCAGACGGATCGGCACCACGCACAGGCGGTAGAACAGATCCTCGCGGAACAGGCCCTGGCGGATCAGGGTGCGCAGGTCGCGGTGGGTCGCCGCGATGATGCGCACGTCGGTCTTGATCGCGGTGCGTCCGCCGACCGTGGTGTATTCGCCCTCCTGCAGCACGCGCAGCAGCCGGGTCTGCGCCTCCAGCGGCATGTCGCCGATCTCGTCCAGGAACAGGGTGCCGCCCTGCGCCTGTTCGAAGCGGCCGGTCGAGCGGTTGGTCGCGCCGGTGAAGGCGCCCTTTTCGTGGCCGAACAGCTCGGACTCGATCAGCTCGCGCGGGATGGCGGCCATGTTGATGGCGACGAAGGCGCCGTTGCGCCGCTTGCCGTAATCATGCAGCGCACGGGCGACCAGCTCCTTGCCGGTGCCGGACTCGCCGGTGATCATCACCGTCAGGTCGGTGCCCATCAGGCGGGCCAGCACCCGGTAGATTTCCTGCATGGCGGGCGAGCGGCCGATCAGCGGCAGCTGTTCCTCGCCCTCCAGGTCGCCCCCGGGCATGGCGGCCGGCGGGGTGTTGGTGTTCAGCGCCCGTTCTACGACCGACACCAGCTCCTTCAGGTCGAAGGGCTTGGGCAGATATTCGAAGGCCCCGCGTTCCGCCGCCTTCACCGCGGTGATCAGCGTGTTCTGCGCGCTCATGACGATGACGCGCAGCTCGGGCCGCAGCTTCTTGATGCGCGGGATCAGATCCAGGCCGTTTTCGTCCGGCATCACCACGTCGGTGATGACCAGATCCCCCTGCCCGTCCGCCACCCAGCGCCACAGCGTCGCGGCGTTGCCGGTGGTGCGAACCTCGTGCCCCAGCCGGGCGAGAGCCTGCGTCAGGACGGTGCGGATGGCGCGATCGTCATCCGCGATGAGAATGGTCGCCGCGCTCATCACCGAGTCCCCCGGCCGCCCTTGGACTGCAAGCCAGCGTCAGAAATCTTCGACCCCCCGGAAAGTTTCGGATCGTCGTATTTCGAATCATCGTACATCGGCAGCGACACCTTGAAGACGGTCCGGCGAGGTTGGCTGTCGAACTCGATGGTTCCGCCATGATCGCCTATGAGTTTCGCCACCAATGCAAGACCAAGGCCAGTGCCGTTCACTTTGCTGGTCACGAAGGGGTCGAACAGGTTGGACTGCAGGTCTTCCGGAATGCCGTCGCCATTATCCTGCACCGTCACCAGCAAGGGCAGATGCCGGCGCACATCGCCACCCGGCAGCGCCATGCGCACGCCATGCTGATAGGAGGTGGTCAGGGTGATCTCGCCGCCTGATTCCGGTGCAGCCTCTGCCGCATTTTTCACCAGATTCAGGAAAACCTGCACAAGTTGGTCGCGATTGCCGTAAACAGAAGGCAGTGATGGGTCGTAACGCTCGACAAAGCGTATTTTTCGGGCAAATCCGCTCTGGGCGACCTTGCGCACATGTTCCAGCACCGTGTGGATGTTCACCGCGGCGCGCTCCAGCGGCCGTTCGTCGGAGAAAACCTCCATCCGGTTGACCAGCGCCACGATACGATCAGCCTCGTCGCAGATCAGGCGGGTCAGCACGCGGTCGTCTTCGCTGGCATTCTCCTCCAGCAGCTGGGCGGCGCCGCGGATGCCCGACAGCGGGTTCTTCACCTCATGCGCCAGCATCGCCGCCATGGCGGTGACCGATCGCGCGGCATGGCGATGGGTCAGCGAATGGTCGATCTTGCGGGCCAGCGACCGCTCATGGATGGTCAGCACCACATGGTCGGGCGGGTCGCCCATGGTCGCCACCTGCACCGTGACATGGTGCGGACCGATGCGCGGCGTGTCGATGATGACCCCGTCCTGCGACACCCGGCGGCTGCCCCGGCGCACCTGTTCGATCAGGCCCATCACCGGGCTGTCCGGCGGCAGCAGGTCCGGCAGCGGCATCCCTTCCATGGCGTTGGCGGACAGGTCGAAGAACTCCTGCCCCTCCAGATTGACGAAGCGGATATCGCCGTTGCCGTCCACCACCAGCACCGGATCGGGCAGGCTGTTCAGCACCACCAGGGACTCCAGCCTGGGCGCCCGCGAGGCACCCGGCCGGCTGCGGCCACGCTGGCCCGGGGCTGTCATCGGTACGGGGTCCATCAGGCGGCCATCCTTTCGATTGCCGGTTCGTAGAAAGCACGGATGCTGTCGCGCACGGCGGCGGGATCGCCCAGCCGGTTGACCTCCTGGCGGAACTCGTTGGAATCGCGCAGGCCGGTCGAATACCAGGAGACATGCTTGCGGGCGACCTTGATGCCGCCGTCGGTGCCGTAGTGGCTCAGCATGCTGTCGAAATGCTCCAGCAGCGTGTCCATCTGCTCGTGCAGCGGCGGATCGGGAAGCCTTTCGCCGGTACGCAGGTAATGCATGACCTGCGACGGAAACCAGGGCCGGCCATAGCTGCCGCGCCCGATCATCACGCCGTCGGCGCCGGATTCGGCAAGGGCCCGGTCCACCGCTTCGAAATCGGTGATGTCGCCGTTGACCACGATGGGGATCTTCACCGCATCCTTCACATGGCGGACATAGGTCCAGTCGGCGGTGCCGGTGTAGAACTGCATGCGAGTGCGGCCATGGACCGTCACCATTTTGATCCCGCACTGCTCGGCGATGCGGGCGAGGTTCGGGGCATTGCGGTTGGTCTCGTCCCAGCCCAGCCGCATCTTCAGCGTCACCGGAATGCTGACGGCCTTCACCACCGCCTCGAGGATGCGGCCGGCCAATGCCTCGTCCCGCATCAGGGAGGAGCCGGCATGGCCGTTGACCACCTTCTTCACCGGACAGCCGAAATTGATGTCGACGACGGCGGCGCCGCGATCCTGGTTCAGCTTCGCTGCTTCCGCCATCACCTCGGGCTCGCAGCCGGCGAGTTGGACCGCCATCGGAAACTCTTCCGGCTCGGTTTCCACCATGCGCAGGGTCTGGCGGTTCTCGCGGATCATCGCCTGGCTGGCGATCATCTCCGACACGACGAGGCCACAGCCCGCGCGCTTCACCAGACGGCGGAACGGCAGGTCGGAGACACCCGACATGGGCGCCAGGATCACCGGTCCGGCGAGCGTGATGGGTCCGATTTGTATGGTCATTCTCACCTGCCCGATTGATGGGCAAATCAACAAAGTGCCACCATTTTGGGCAACTTATCACGCTGCCGCGGATGTGTGCAAGCGCGAAGCCCCTTGGCCGCGCTCAGGCCTGAGGTGAAAGCTGTGCTCTTCCACCGACTTGCGGCGGGTGCGCCCTCAACTCCAGGCCCATTGCCCGATCAGCACGTTCGACACGAACTTGACACCGGGATAGGCAAGGGTCGCCAGCAGATAGACGATCAGCATCGTCCGCGCCGCCGTCCGCCCACGCACGCCGGTCCGGTATTCGGCCAGCAGCAGGATGCCGATGACGACGAAGGTGGCCAGCGACAGCAGGGTCTTGTGATCGGTGCGGAACAGCAGACCCTGCTCGAAATAGAGCACCGCCATGCCTGTGGCGAGTCCGGCACCGAGGACCACCTCCGAAGCGATCAGCAGACGCAGCTGCAGCCGCTCGCTCTCCGCCACCGGCGGCAGGAAGCGGCTGAGCGGAGTCGGCCGCTTGCTCTTCAGCGCCCGGGTCTGGATCACCGCGGCGAAGGACGACACGGCGCTCAGCGTCAGCAGGGCATAGGTGAAGACCGATACCGCAATGTGCAGATCGATCCACACGCCCGGCGCATTGCCGCGCAGGACCGGGGCCGGCGCATCCTCGGTCAGCGTCGCCAGCAGACAGACCGCCAGCAGATAGGGCAGCAGCAGCGGCGCCAGCCTCCACGCCGTGTCATGGAGCAGGCTGAGCCCGATGAACAGAGCCATGCAGGCGGCGGTCGTGACCCACAGCGCGGTGGAGAATCCGGTCTGCCATTGGCCGGCGACCTGCAGGATCGCCCACATGCCCGGACCGGCGGCGGCGAGCAGCAAGGCACCCCAGAAGGACCAGCCGCGCCCCTCCACCCCCTGCCCCGCGATGCGCCGGTAAGGATAGAAGGCGGCAGGCAACAGGGCCACCAGCGCCGTCAGGCTCAAGAAAATGTTCTGCGACATGGACCCGAATGCACTCCCGTCCTTCCGCCGTCATGCTGCCATGACGTGCCGCCATATCAAGCCGCCCGCCCCAGGACATCGTCCGGAGGATAACAGGCGGCAAGGCTCGGCACTTGGCGGAACCACGGCGACAGGCTAGGCTCCGCGACGTTTCCGTCAAGTGGCTATCATATCTTACGGTTTGCCTCATGCCCACCTGCATCGCGCCCACCTGCATCGCCCTGATCGTCGCCGGCGGATCCGGCCAGCGGTTCGGCGCCGAACGGCCGAAGCAGTATCTCGACCTCGCCGGCAAGCCGGTGCTGCGCAGGACGGTGGAGGCCTTCCTCAGCCACCCCCAGGTCACCGGCGTGCGCGTGGTCATCGACCCCACCTGGCGCGATGCCTATGACACCTCGGTCGCCGGCCTTGGCCTGCCCGATCCGGTGGCCGGCGGCGTCAGCCGTCAGGACTCGGTGCGCAACGGGCTGGAGGCTCTCGCCGCCGACGGCGCCCCCGACCTCGTGCTGATCCACGATGCCGCCCGTCCGCTGATCGACGCGGCCACCATCAGCGCGGTGATCGGCGCGCTGGAGACCACGCCGGGCGCCATCGCCGCGGTCCAGGTCGCTGACACGCTCAAGCGCGGCAATTCCGGCGCCATCACCGGCACGGTGGACCGCGATGGGCTCTGGCGGGCGCAGACCCCGCAGGGCTTCCACTTTCCCGCCATTCTGGAAGCACACCGCGCCGCCGCCGGCCTGTCGCTGACCGACGATGCCGCGGTGGCGGAGCGTGCCGGTCTGGCCGTGGCGCTGGTGCCGTCCAAGGAGGACAATTTTAAGGTGACCAACCCCGACGACCTGACCCGCGCCACCCGCGCGATCATGAGCAGCCTGTGGGATGTGCGGACGGGCAGCGGCTTCGACGTTCACCGCTTCACCGACGGCGATTTCGTGACGCTCTGCGGCCTGCGCGTGCCGCACGACCACGGGCTGGAAGGCCATTCCGACGCCGATGTCGGCCTGCATGCCTTGACCGACGCGATCCTCGGCGCGCTGGCCGCCGGCGACATCGGCAGCCACTTCCCGCCCACCGACCCGCGCTGGCGCGGCGCCGACAGCGCCAAGTTCCTGCGCCACGCCGCCGATCTGGTGGCGGAGCGCGGCGGCGTCATCGCCCATGCCGACGTCACCATCATCTGCGAGCGGCCGAAGGTCGGCCCCCACCGCGGCGCGATGGCCGAGCGCATTGCCCAAATCCTGGGCATCGAGGTCGGCCGGGTCAGCGTCAAGGCGACCACCACCGAGCAGTTAGGCTTCACCGGCCGGCGCGAGGGCATCGCCGCCCAGGCAGTGGCGACCATCAGGCTCCCCGGCTAACATCCAATTCAACGATCAGAACCGGGAGAGGCCGTCATGTTTCCCGAGCCCATCCGCGAACTTGCCGCCCAGGTGCTGGCCGAATACGGCCTCGCCGGCTTCATGCTGGCGACCGCCGAGTCCTGCACCGGCGGCCTGATCGCCGGCGCGCTGACCGACATCGCCGGTTCGTCCAAGGTGGTCGACCGCGGCTTCGTCACCTACACCAACATCGCCAAGACCGAGCTGCTCGGCGTTCCCGCCAGCCTGCTGCACGCCCACGGCGCGGTCAGCCCGGAGGTGGCGGTCGCCATGGCGGTCGGCGCGCTGGCCAAGTCGCGGGCCGACGTGACGGTGGCGGTGACCGGCATCGCCGGCCCCGGCGGCGCGACCGAGACCAAGCCGGTCGGCCGGGTCTATGTCGCCACCGCTGTGCGCGGCGGGGCGGCGAAGGCCAAGGAATACACCTTCCCCGGCGACCGCGATGCCGTGCGCATGGCGACGGTGCAGGCGGCGCTGGAGCGGTTGCGGCTGGCCCGCCCGACCGGAAGCCTGCGCTGAACAAACACCGGCAAGCTATTTACACAGAAGGAAAATCACCCGATGCCGACCATCAACATCCAGCTGTTCGAAGGCCGCACCGTCGAACAGAAACGCGAATACGCCAAGGCGCTGACCGAAGCGACCGTGAAGGTCCTCGGCTGTTCGCCCTCGGCGGTGGACATCATCTTTCAGGACGTGAAGAAAAGCGACTGGGCCAGCGGCGGGGAGCTGTGGTCGGACAAGACCTGACCGCCCACATCCCCTGCCCGGCCGGCGTCAGGCCGGCTGCGTCACCCGGCCCGGCCCATAAAGCTGGGCCGCACGCGTTTCGAAGGCCTGCACCATGCGGCGCACCGCCTCGTTGAACAGCAGGCCCATGATCTTCTGCAGCATCTTCGAGCGGAACTCGAAATCGACGAAGAAGTCGACGCAGCAGCCGCCGGGATGATCGTTGAAGATCCAGTGATTGTTCAGATACTGGAACGGCCCGTCGGTGTACTGCACGTCAATCCGGCAGGCCGGCGCACTCAGTTCCACCCGCGAGGTGAAGCGTTCGCGGACCATCTTGAACCCGATGATCAGGTCCGCGAACATGACATTGCCTTCGCGCTTGCGGATGCGGGCCGCCAGGCACCAGGGCAGAAACTCCGGATACTTCTCCACATCGGCGACCAGGTCGTACATCTGCTGGGGCGTGTAGGGAAGAACCTTCTTTTCCGCGTGCGTCGGCATGCCCGTACCCGTGTCCTTCTATTGAACCGTCTGGATCAGGCGGCCGCGACCCCCAGCTTGCGCAGCCGGGCTTCGCGCAACTTCTCGAAATCGGCGCCCGCATGGTAGGACGAGCGCGTCAGCGGCGACGAGGCCACCAGCAGGAAGCCCTTGCCGCGGCCGACAGTGGAATAACCGTCGAACTCCTCGGGAGTCACGAAACGATCCACCGCCGCATGCTTGGGCGTGGGCTGGAGATACTGCCCAATCGTCAGAAAGTCCACATCGGCGGAGCGCAGATCGTCCATAACCTGCCCGATCTCCTCCTTCGTCTCGCCCAGCCCGACCATCAGGCCGGACTTGGTGAAGATCGTCGGATCCAGCTCCTTCACCCGCGCCAGCAGTTGCAGCGAGGCGAAATAGCGCGCACCGGGACGGATTGTCGGATAGAGGCGCGGAGCCGTCTCCAGATTGTGGTTGAAGACGTCGGGCTTGGCCTCGACCACCACCTCGACCGCACCCTTCTTCTTCTGGAAATCGGGGGTCAGGATCTCGATGGTCGTCGTCGGCGACGCAGCGCGGATGGCACGGATGGTGCGGGCGAAATGCTCGGCGCCGCCATCGTCCAGATCGTCGCGGTCGACCGAGGTGATGACGACGTGGCTCAGTTTCAGCTGGCCCACCGCCTCGGCCACATTGTCCGGCTCATGCGGGTCCAGCAGATCGGGACGCCCGGTCTCCACATTGCAGAAGGCGCAGCCGCGCGTGCAGATGGAGCCCAGGATCATGAAGGTGGCGTGCTTGTGCTTCCAGCACTCCCCGATGTTCGGGCACGCGGCCTCTTCGCACACGGTGTTCAGCTTCAGACCGCGCATCAGCTGGCGGGTCTCGTTGTATTCCTGGCTCATCGGCGCCTTGACCCGGATCCAGGCCGGTTTGCGCTGGATCGGGTTGTCGGGCTTATGGGCCTTCTCGGGGTGGCGCAGCTTCTCGGACTGGTCGACGAGGGTCATGGTCTAAAGCTCCCGATGGCCGACGCGATGCCCCGGCCCCGACAATAGGTGCGATGAGGATGTCAAACCCGCCATTCCGGCGGAAACAGTTCGGCCGGATAGGCCGGATCGAGCGCCTGGTCAAGCGTGAAAGGCGACTCGACCGGGAAATGCCCGTCGGGGACATCCGCCTCGACGGCGGCCCGCAGCCGGGCATCCGAGTAAACATCGACGAAGACGTCGGCAATGTAGGGCCGAAGGCTGGGGCTGTCCTTGATCTCGCGGATCAGCTTCTTGCGCTGCTCCCGGACGGTCAGGCGCCAGCCGCGCTCGCATCGTTCCCGCAGGTCAGGACAGAACATCCATTTCAGCAAATGGACCAGCAGAACGCCAAGGCGATTGTCGATCTCGGACTTCTGGCTGCGGCCCATGCTCTCGATCTCCTCGGCGACGTTCTCCCAGTCGACCGGGGCGTTGTTCCGCTCGGCGCCGGCACGGCGAAGCTCCTGCGCCTGGGCTTGCGTCCAGGCGTAGAAATCCACGTCATAGGCGGCGCTGCTGCGGTCCATGGCTCCGTCCAAAGGGGAAAAACGTCACCTCGGAAAATCTTAGTTAAAAGTGGATCGCCCGGCCATAGGCATCAAGGACCGACTCATGCATCATTTCCGACAGGGTCGGATGCGGGAACACCGTGTGCATCAACTCGGCCTCGGTCAGCTCCGACGACTTGGCGATGCCATAGCCCTGAATCAGCTCGGTCACTTCCGCGCCGATCATGTGGGCGCCCAGCATCTCGCCGGTCTTGGCGTCGAAGATGGTCTTGATCAGGCCTTCCGGCTCGCCAAGCGCGATGGCCTTGCCGTTGCCGACGAACGGGAAGCGCCCAACCTTGATCTCGTAGCCGGCTTCCTTCGCCTTCTTCTCCGTCAGGCCGACCGACGCGATCTGCGGGTGCGAGTAGGTGCAGCCCGGGATGTTGCGGACGTTCAGCGCATGCGGGTGCTTGCCGGCGATGTGCTCGGCGACGATCACACCCTCGTGGCTGGCCTTGTGGGCGAGCCAGGGGGCGCCGGTCACGTCGCCGATGGCATACACGCCCGGCTCGTCAGTCTCGCACATGCCGTTGGTCTGGATGTGGCCGCGGTCGGTCTTGACCTTGGTGTTCTCCAGGCCGAGGCCCTCGGTGTTCGGGCTGATGCCGACGGCGACGATGACGCGGTCGACCGTGATGTCCTCGGTCTTGCCGCCGGCCTCGACGGCCACGGTCACGCTGTCGGCGGCCTTGCGCAGGTTGCCGGCCTTGGCGCCGGTGATGATGCGCATGCCCTGCTTTTCGAAGGCTTTCCGGGCCATTCCGGAGATTTCCTCATCCTCCACCGGAAGGATGCGGTCCATCACCTCGACCACAGTAACTTTGGCGCCCAGGGCGTTGTAGAAGCTGGCGAATTCGATGCCGATGGCGCCAGACCCGATCACCAGCAGCGACTTCGGCATGGCATCCGGGGTCATCGCCTTGCGATAGGTCCAGACCAGCTTGCCGTCATCCTCCAGGCCCGGCAGCGTGCGGGCGCGGGCGCCGGTGGCGATGATGATGTGCTTGGCGCCGAAGGTGCCGACCGGGGCCTCGCCCTTGGTCACCGCCACCGTGCCCTTGCCGAGCAGCTTGGCGGAACCTTCGATCACCGCGACCTTGTTCTTCTTCAGCAGGTGCTTGACGCCGCCGTTCAGCTGCCCGGCGACCTTGCGCGAGCGGGCGACGACCTTGTCGAGGTCGAAGGACGGGTTCTGGATGACCAGACCGTAGTCGGCGGCATGCTTGGCGAGATGCAGCACCTCGGCCGAGCGCAGCAGCGCCTTGGTCGGGATGCAGCCCCAGTTCAGGCAGATGCCGCCCAGGTTTTCACGCTCGATGACCGCGGTGTGCAGGCCCAGCTGCGCGGCGCGAATCGCCGCCACGTAACCGCCCGGCCCGCCGCCGATGACGATGACGTCGTAATTCATGTCGGCCAAGGGTGTTCTCCCCATTCAGGAGCGAGGCGCATCCTCGCGGCCGGCGGCAAAGATGCCTTCCTCGACCCGGCACGCCTCGTCGATGATCGTCTGGTACAGGGTGGCCATGAAGTCCGGATCCAGGCCGTACGCCAGCCCCGCCTCGGCCGCCCGCTGTTTCACCGCTTCGACGCGATCGGGCAGCACGGCCGGCAGGTTCTCCGCCATCTTCACCGCGGCGACGCGGTGGACGACGGACAGGCGCTTGCCCAGCAACGCGACGAGTTCGTCGTCGATGGCGTCGATTTCGGCGCGGAGCGGGGCAAGGCTTTTCGACATGGAACCGGATCCTCAAACCATCAGAGCAGCATCGAGAGCGGATCCTCGAGCAGCTTCTTCACCGCCGCAAGGAATTCCGCACCGACGGCGCCATCGGCGACGCGGTGGTCGAAGGTGCCGGTCAGGCTCATCACCGTGGCGATGGCCAGCGCGCCGTCCTTCACCACCGGGCGCTGCTCGCTGGCGCCGACCGCCAGGATGCAGGCCTGCGGCGGGTTGATGATCGCCTGGAACTGCTTGATCCCCATCATGCCCAGGTTGGAGATGGAGATGGTGCCGCCCTGGTACTCTTCCGGCTTCAGCGCGTTGTCGCGCGCCTTCTTGGCCAGCGCCTTCATCTCGTTGGAGATGTCGGCCAGACCCTTGGTCTCCGCCTTCTTGACGATCGGGGTGATCAGCCCGGTCGGGGTGGCGACGGCGACCGAGATGTCGGCGTGGCTGTACTGCAGCATCGCCTCGTCGGTCCAGGCGGCGTTCAGCGCCGGAACCTTCTTCAGCGCCAGCGCCACCGCGCGGATGATGAAGTCGTTCACCGACAGCTTGTAGGCGTCGGACCGGCCGTTCAGCTCGGCACGGACCTTCATCAGCGCGTCGATCTCGACATCCACCGTCAGGAAATAGTCGGGGACGGTGCGCTTCACCTCGCCCAGGCGCTTGGCGATGGTCTTGCGCATGCCGCTGTTCGGCACGGCGGTGTAGGCCATGCCCAGCTTGTCGGCGAGCGCCTTGGCATCCACACCCTCGGCCTTCGCCGGGGCCGGAGCAGCGGCGGGAGCCGGAGCGGCGGCAGTCGGAGCCGGGGCAGCCGCCGGAGCGGCGGCAGCCTTGGCCGGACCGGCGGCCTTGGCGGCCTCCACGTCGGCCTTGACGATGCGGCCGTGCGGGCCGGTGCCCTTGACCGACTTCAGGTCGACGCCGGCCTGTTCGGCGATGCGGCGCGCCAGCGGGCTGGCGAACACGCGCTCACCAGTGGCAGTCGCCGGAGCGGCGGCCGGGGCCGGAGCAGCGGCGGCCGGGGCGGCCGACGGCGCCGGTGCTGCGGCCGGAGCGACAGCAGCGGGCGCCGGCGCCGGGGCGGGAGCGGAGCCGGCAGAAGCCAGCGCACTCTCGTCCTCGCCCTCTTCCAGCAGGATGGCGATCGGGGTGTTCACCGCGACGCCCTGGCTGCCGGCCGGGATCAGGATCTTGCCGATGCGGCCTTCATCGACCGCTTCGACTTCCATGGTGGCCTTGTCGGTTTCGATCTCGGCGAGCACGTCGCCGGACTTCACCGTGTCGCCTTCCTTCTTCAGCCACTTGGCGAGGTTGCCCTCGGTCATCGTGGGCGAGAGGGCGGGCATCAGAATCTGAACGGTCATCCTATCAGCCCTCCTCTCAACGATAGCAGGCTTGCTTGGCGGCCTTGACGATGTCGGC
Source organism: Azospirillum sp. TSO5 (assembly GCF_003116065.1). Taxonomy (NCBI): domain Bacteria; kingdom Pseudomonadati; phylum Pseudomonadota; class Alphaproteobacteria; order Rhodospirillales; family Azospirillaceae; genus Azospirillum; species Azospirillum sp. TSO5. Next base: position 21,271 of record NZ_LGQY01000027.1, read on the forward strand.
GACCTGCGGCAGCGCCAGCTTTTCCAGGTTGGCGGCGTAGGGCATCGGCACGTCCAGGCCGGCCACGCGAGCCACCGGCGCGTCCAGATAGTCGAACGCCTGCTCCATCATCAGCGCGCACATTTCCGAACCGATGCCGGCGAAGGGCCAGCCTTCCTCGACGGAAACGAGGCGGTTGGTCTTCTTGACGCTGTTGACGATGGTGGCGGTGTCCAGCGGACGGATCGTGCGCAGGTTGATGACCTCCGCGTCGATGCCTTCCTTCGCCAGTTCCTCGGCGGCGGCAAGGGCATGGCCGACCATGATCGAGAAGGCGGTGATCGTCACGTCCTTGCCCTGACGCTCGATCTTGGCCTTGCCGATCGGCAGGACGAACTCCTCGTCCTCCGGAACCTCGAAGCTCTGGCCGTAGAGAATCTCGTTCTCCAGGAAGACCACCGGGTTCGGATCGCGGATCGCCGCCTTCAGCAGGCCCTTGGCGTCGGCCGCCGACCAGGGCGAGACCACCTTCAGGCCCGGGCAGTGGGCATACCACGAGGCATAGCACTGCGAGTGCTGGGCGGCGACGCGGGCGGCGGCGCCGTTCGGGCCGCGGAAGACGATCGGGCTGCCCATCTGGCCGCCGGACATGTACAGCGTCTTGGCGGCGGAGTTGATGATGTGGTCGATCGCCTGCATGGCGAAGTTGAAGGTCATGAACTCGACGATCGGCTTCAGCCCCTTGAAGGAGGCGCCGACGCCCAGACCGGCAAAGCCGATCTCGGTGATGGGCGTGTCGATGACACGACGCTCGCCGAACTCCTGCAGCAGGCCCTGGGTCACCTTGTAGGCGCCCTGGTACTGCGCGACCTCCTCGCCCATGACGAAGACCTTCTCGTCACGGCGCATTTCCTCAGCCATCGCGTCGCGCAGAGCTTCGCGGACCGTCTTCTTCACCGTCTTGGCGAAGAACTTGTCCTCGTCCGACTCCGGAGCCGACACCGGGGCGGCCGGCACGGTGGGAGCCGGGGCCGGAGCCTGGACCGCCGACGGGGCGGCCTTGGTCTCTTCCGAGGCCGGGGCGGCGTTGGCGGGAGCGGCGGCGGCCGGGGCGTTGCCGCCCTTGGACAGCGCGCTCTCGTCCTCGCCCTCTTCCAGCAGGATGGCGATGGGGGTGTTCACCGCGACATTGTCGGTGCCTTCGGGCACCAGGATCTTGCCGACGCGGCCTTCATCGACCGCTTCGACTTCCATGGTGGCCTTGTCGGTTTCGATCTCGGCGAGCACATCGCCGGACTTCACCGTGTCGCCTTCCTTCTTGACCCATTTCGCCAGCTTGCCCTCGGTCATGGTGGGCGACAGGGCCGGCATCAGCACTTCGATCGGCATTCCTCAACCTCCGGCGGCGCGGGGAAACCGGTTGCCGCTCCCGATATGGGGGCAACCCGTCCCTCTGGCGCCGCTCCTGCTTTTCGTTGACGTCAGGACCAGACGGTGGACGACGGTCAGCTCTCGACCAGGATGTCGGTCCACAGCTCCGACGGATCGGGCTCGGGGCTCTGCTGCGCGAACTCGGCCGATTCGGTGACGATCGCCTTAACCGCGCGATCGATCTCCTTCAGCTTGTCCTCGTCGGCATGGCCGCCGGCCAGCAGCTTCGACTTCAGCTGGTCGATGGGATCGGACTCCGACCGCATCTTCTCGACCTCCTCCTTCGTCCGGTACTTGGCCGGATCGGACATGGAGTGGCCGCGGTAGCGGTAGGTCTTCATCTCCAGGATGACCGGGCCGTTGCCTTCGCGGATGTAGTTCACCCACTGGTCGGCGGCGGCCTTCACCTCGAGCACGTCCATCCCGTTGACCTGATAGCCCGGGATGCCGTAGGCGGCGCCGCGCTGATGCAGTTCACCGGCCGAGGCGCGCTCCTGCGAGGTGCCCATGGCGTACTTGTTGTTCTCGATGACGAACAGCACAGGCAGCTTCCAGAGCGCCGCCATGTTGAAGCTCTCGTACACCTGGCCCTGGTTGATGGCGCCGTCGCCGCAATAGACCGCGGACACGCCGCCGTCATTGAGGTACTTGTGCGAGAAGGCCAGACCGGTGCCGAGCGGAACCTGGCCGCCGACGATGCCGTGGCCGCCGTAGAAGTTCTTCTCGCGGCTGAACATGTGCATCGAGCCGCCCTTGCCCTTGGAGTAGCCCCCAATGCGGCCGGTCAGCTCGGCCATCACGCCCTTGGCTTCCATGCCGCAGGCCAGCATGTGGCCATGGTCACGGTAGCTGGTGATGACGTCGTCGCCCTCTTTCAGGGCCGCCTGCACGCCGACGACGACGGCTTCCTGGCCGATGTAGAGATGGCAGAAGCCGCCGATCAGGCCCATGCCGTACAGCTGGCCCGCCTTCTCTTCGAAGCGGCGGATCAGCAGCATCTCGCGATAGTAATGAAGAAGCTCTTCGGAAGAGACGGCTTGAGCGGGCGCGGTGTCGGTCTGCGCCTTGGTGGAACGGCGTCGGGACGCGGCCATGATTCCTCCCCAGGGTTCAAGCGGCAAAGGTCTTTGACAACACCTTTTGCCGCCGCGCGTTGCGGGCATGCGAGAGCCCGCACCGGAAGCGAATATGGCGCGCACACTACACGAGCTTCTAGGTCTGCGCAAACGTCTGTTTTTGCAGCGCTATTTCAGATTAACCGCGATTCGGTTAATCGGCTGATATCCCCTTACTTCTGCTGGCTCGCCCCTTCCGGATCGGCCAGTTTGGGAAGCTTGACGATGACGTCGCGCGGGTTGGCGAAATTCAGCATCAGCCGCGCCCGCTCCTCCAGCATATCGCGGTCAAGACCGTCGCCGCGCAGCAGCTGGGCGCGCCGTTCCATATCCTCCCGCTCGGTGCGGAGCTGGTTCAGCACATCCTCCGCCTGGGCGATTTCCCCCTGGATCTGCTTCATCGCCACCAGCCCGCGATCACCATGGATCGCGTAGTAGGCGAAGTAGGCGACCACGCAGGCGCACAGCGCCGGCATGATTGCTTGGCGGAGCGCGCTTTTGGCGGCGCGGGCGAGCGTGTCGGTGAGGTCGGCGATCATCGTCATGGTGGCACGATGGAATCACAGCGGCTTTCCACCGGTCAAACGAAAAAGATGCAACAGCCAAGTCGCAAAAGCTTCGTGATCTTTGCGCAACCCAGTAATGGGTATCCGTCACGTCCAAGCCACAAGTCGACAGGATGTTCCTGTAAAGTTCTCGTCGGTAATCGGGTGTCCCGCCAGGCGACGCTCCCGCTCATCGGTACAGCCATCCACCCGGCATAGAGCGAAGGTGCATGGAATGAAACCGGCGGTGGCGTGTTTGGACCCACACGGTGCCGTTGTGTCCGGGTCCGAGTCCATTGCGTCTTCGCAACTCCGGTCCCACCGATGGCGCCGCCAACTGGCTGAGGAGCGATACCCCATGCGCAGCAAGTTTCTGATCGTGGCCCTGCCCGCCCTGCTTCTGGGTCTGGCGGCCTGCGACGACCAAAACGCCCAGAATTCCAATGCGTCGAACCAGAGCAGCCCGACCACCAGCAGCGGGTCGAGCAGCGGATCCACCACCGTCCCGCCGCCCTCGACCGGCGTTCCGGTGCAGGGCGGCACGTCGGGCAATTCGATGAACGAGACCAGCGGCGCCACCCGTACGGTGCCGGGTGGCTCGACGGCCGGCGGTTCGGCCGGCGGCGGCGCCAGCACCGGCACCTCGACTCCCTCGGGCGGTCAGTAAGGTCGGACGTGGTGGACGGTCACACGTCCACCACCCGCCTCCGCCGGTCCGATGCCTCGCCGCTGCTGTCCGGTTCGAAGGCGATGCCCTTGACCAGCGCCACCACCGGGCGACCGGGCGCCAGTTCCAGTTCACGGACGGCCGCCCGCGTGATTCGCGCGATCAGAAAGGAGCCGCCCACCGCCAGCCGCACGTCGGCCGACGACGGGCCGGACTCCGCCACCTCCGCAACGGTTGCGGTCAGCGCGTTGCGCAGGCTGACGCCGCTCGGCTGCTGCAAAGCGATGATGACGTCGCGGGCATGGATGTGCAGCCGCACCGCCGTGCCGGGCGGCCGGTCGATCTGCGGCACCGTCAGGCGCCCTCCGTCGAAAGCCAGCACCGACAGCCCATCCTCCGGAACATGGCGCTCGACCGTCAGGTCCAGCACCGCACCGGCGTCCTGCGCACCGGTCACCGCCGACAGGTCGAGCCGGCCCATCACCGCGCCCACTGGTCCGGCCGCGCGCACCCTGCCCTCCGCGATCAGCACCATCGTGGTGGCGAGCCGCACCACCTCGTCCAGCGCGTGGCTGACCAGGACGATGGGGATGTTCATCTCGTCGCGCAGCCGCTCGATATACGGCATGATCTCTGCCTTGCGGGCGGCATCGAGCGACGCCATCGGCTCGTCCATCAGCAGCAGGCGCGGCTGTGCCAGCAGGGCGCGGCCGAAGGCGACCCGCTGCTTCTCACCGCCGGACAGGCCACGCGGCCGGCGGTCCAGCAAATGGCCCAGGCCCAGCAACTCCACCACCGGTGCGAAGGCGATCCGCCGCTCCCCGGCAGGCACACGGCGCAGCCCGTATTCCAGGTTGCTGCGCACAGTCATGTGCGGGAACAGCCGCGACTCCTGGAAGACATAGCCGATGCGCCGCTTTTCCACCGGCACGTCGATGCGCTTTGCGCTGTCGAAGAACACGGTGTCGCCGATGCGGATGTGCCCGGCGTCGGGCCGCCTCAGGCCGGCAATCGCATTGATGACAGAGGTCTTGCCGGAACCTGAGCGGCCGAACAGCGCCGTCACCCCGCGTTCCTCCGCGGTGAAGGCGATGTCGAGCGTGAAGGCGCCCAGTGTCTGGCGGATGTGCAGGTCAAGCATGGTCAGACCTGCCCGATCAGGCGGCGAACCCGGTTCGCCAGAAACTCCGACAGCATCAGCGCCAGCAACGCCACGCCGAAGGAGATCGTCGCCAGCCGTGCCGCCACCGCGTCGCCGCCCGGTTCCTGCGTCGCGGCGTAGATCGCCAGCGGCAGCGTCTGCGTCTTGCCGGGGATGTTGGAGACGAAGGTGATGACCGCCCCGAACTCCCCCATCGCGGCGGCGAAGGCGACGATGGCGCCGGACAGCAGGCCCGGCGCCATCAGCGGCAGCAGGATGGTGAAGAAGCGATCGACCGGCCCGGCGCCCAGCGTACGCGCCGCCGCCTCCAGCCCGCCGTCGATGGCCTCGACCGACAGGCGGATCGCCCGCACCATCAGCGGAAAGGAGGTCACCGCCACCGCCAGCGACGCCCCCTCCGCCGTGAAGATCAGCTTGATCCCGAAGGTCTGGTAGAGCCAACCGCCGACCACCCCCTTGGTCCCCATCGTCACCAGCAGGATATAGCCGGTGACCACGGGCGGCAGGACCAGCGGCAGATGGACCAGCCCGTCGACCAGCGTCTTGCCCGGAAAGGAATAACGGCCGAGCACCCAGGCGGCGAGCACGGCCACCGGCAATCCCAACGCGATGGCGACGCCCGCGACACGCAGGCTCAGCAGCAACGCGGTGGTTTCCATCGGCGTCAGAAGTTCCATGCGGCAGAGCTTACGGTGCCTTGGGTGCCGGAACGAAGCCGAATTCCTTCCACACCGCCATGCCATCCGGCGATTTCATGTAGTCGAGGAAGGCCACCGCCGCCGGACTCTTGGATGATGCCACCAGAGCCGCCGGATAGGTGATCGCCGGATAGCTGTCGGGTGGGAAGGCCGCGGCGACCTCCACCCCCGGATCGATGGCGGCGTCGGTGCGATAGACGATGCCCAGCGGCACCTCGCCGCGGCTGACCAGCACCAGCGCGGCGCGCACGCTGTCGGCCCGCGCCAGCTTCGGTTCGACCGCCGTCCATTGCCCCAGCGTCTCCAACGCCGCCTTGGCGTACTTCCCGACCGGAACGTTCGACGGGTCACCGGTGGCGAGCCGCCCGTCGCCCAGTTGGTCCGCCAGCTTGCCGCCCTTGGACAGGTCCGGCTTCAGGGTCGAGCCCTTCGGCACCACCGCAACCAGCTCGTTTCCCAGCAAGTTCACCCGGCTGTCGGTCTTGATGAGATCGCGCTTCTGCAGATAGTCCATCCAGTCGAGATCGGCCGAGATGAAGATATCGGCCGGTGCGCCATTCTCGATTTGCTTGGCCAGCGCCGACGATGCGGCGAAGGACGATGTCACGCTATTGCCGGTCTTCGCCTTGAACTGCGCCGCCAGCTTTTCGACCGCGTTCTTGGTCGAGGCTGCCGCCAGGACCAGCGCGTCCTGCGCCATCGCCGCCGGGGCGGCCACCGTCAGTCCGATGCCCAGCACGACGGCCGAAACCGCCGCCGCGAATCCGCGGCGCCCAAACGTCCCATTCATTCCGACCATCGCCACCTCCTGCCGAATGCGTCGCTCCACCTATATTCCAACGGATACAACGCTTCGCGGTTGCGGTAAAGCGTAAACGGTGCAATCCGCACCATGGAGGCATGGCGGCCATCCACATCATGTCATGACTTGCGTCGCGGCCCCGTGATAGGAAGTGCGGCTGATCGGACCAGTTCCATAACCGCTCCCCGCTCCCCCTCCCGCACCAGGAAAGCCCCATGCGCGCCGTGAAGATTTCCCCCTCGATTCTCTCCGCCGATTTCGCCCGGCTGGGCGAGGAGGTCCGCGCGGTCGACGCCGCCGGCGCCGACTACATCCATATCGACGTGATGGACGGCCATTTCGTGCCGAACCTCACCATCGGGCCGGGCGTGGTGAAGGCGCTGCGTCCGCACACCGCCAAGGTCTTCGACGTCCACCTGATGATCTCGCCGGTGGATCTGTTCATTCCGGACTTCGCCAAGGCCGGCGCCGACATCATCACCGTCCATCCGGAGGCCGGCCCGCACCTGCACCGCACCATCCAGCTGATCAAGTCGCTGGGCAAGAAGGCCGGCGTATCGCTGAACCCGGCCACCCCGGTCGACGCCATCCAGCATGTGCTGGAGGACATCGACCTCGTGCTGGTGATGACCGTGAACCCCGGCTTCGGCGGCCAGAGCTTCATCAAGAGCCAGCTTCCGAAGATCCGCGACCTGCGTGCCCGCATCGACGCGCTCGGCAAGCAGATCGACCTGGAGGTGGACGGCGGCATCAACCCTGAGACCGCCCGTCTGGCGATCGAGGCCGGCGCTGACGTGCTTGTGGCCGGCACCGCCACCTTCACCGGCGGTCCGGACCAGTATGCCGCCAACATCCGCGCACTGCGCTGAACGAACAGTTCGAATAAACGCCAACGGCCCCGCAATGCTCCCCCCGATGGGAGGAGCGTTGCGGGGCCGCTTCGATTCAGGCCGGAATGGTTACAGACCGGCCGCAGCTCTCGTCAGCGGGTCGGCGGCGTATAGGGCGCGCCGCCATTCATGCCGCGCGTGCTCATGTTGCCTTCCGTCTGCGATCCGGTGCCGGAATAGCTCGGAGCGGCATAGCTGGGAGCCGTATAGCTCGAACCGGAATTGCTGTAGCCGTAGGTCCCGGCGCTCGACCCGGAATAGGTGACGGGCGGGGTCATGCTCTCCGCCCGCTGCCGTTCGGCCAGCTGGCGTTCGCCGATGCTCTCGCCCAGCACGACGACCTTGCCGCCCTGCGCGGTGTCGGTCAACGGCAGGCCGCGGGCCGGCGCGCTCAGCGGCGGCACGCCGGTCGTCGAGCCCATCGTGTAGCTGGAGCCGGCCTGCGGCGTCGTCGCGGAACCAGCCACCTGGGCCATCGCGCCGGTCGACAGCAGAACGGCACCCACAGCGGTGAAAATGAAGGTCTTGTTCATAACGCATCTCCTAACAGTCGTCCGTGGCGGCACCGCAGTGCAGCGTCGGAAACGTGATGCGAAGAACATGGCCGGCACCGGAAAGGTTCCCGGTCGGTTTTCGGATACCCGAAGGCGAGGCACCCTAAAAGATCACGCATCGGCGAGAACCAAATGCGTCTCTGCCCGTTATTGGGCATGGGAAGACGGTCCCGCAACGGAAGGGAAAACACCATGGGCATTCTCTGGACGATCATCATCGGCTTTCTCGCCGGCATCGTCGCCAAGTTCCTGATGCCGGGTCGCGATCCGGGCGGCTTCATCATCACCACCCTGCTGGGCATCGCCGGCGCTTTCGTCGCGACGTATCTGGGTGCCGCCGTCGGCTGGTACCGGCCGGGCGAGGGAGCGGGCTTCATCGGCGCCATCGTCGGCGCGATCATCATCCTGGCCATCTACCGCATGATCGCCGGCCGCCGGACGACGGTCTAAGCGGCGGCAGCGGAACACGCCGGCTTGCCTGAAAGCCGGACAAGACATAGCCGGACAAGATAAGGGGACCACCGGACGGCCGGCGGTCCCTTTTTCATTCCGGAGCGGATCAAACCAGCGCCACCGGCTGCGGCATGAAGATGGCGCGGGAGATGGCGGCCTGGATTCCGGCATTGGTGAAGGGCTTGCGGACGATCTGCCCCAGATGGCGGGCATCGCCGGCCTGGATGTCGTCGTCGAAGGCGGTGACGAAGATGGTGCGCAGTTCACGCACGCGCTTCAGCCGCCGCGCGATCTCGATCCCGCTGCCGCCATCGGCCAGCCGGACGTCCAGCAGGGCCAGCGTCGGCTTTTCCGCCTTCATCAGGGCGAGCGCCTCCGGCTCGTTGCCGGCGGTGCCGCAGACGACATGCCCCATCTCGGCGACCAGCGCCCCCAGTTCCATCGCCAGGATGGCGTTGTCCTCCACCACCATCACCCGCTGGATCATGGCGCCGCGCACCCACGCACGGGCGGTCTTCAACCTCTCGATCGCCTCACCCGGCCGCAGTTGCAGCACCTTCGCCGCCTGCGGCAGGCTCAGCCCTTCCAGCGCGGTCAGCAGATACAGACGGCGGTCGACCTCCGGCAGTTCGGTAAGGGCGCGTTCGATGGGGTGGGGCGAGGGAAGCGGCCGGCCGGCCGGGCCGAAATCCTCCGACCGGTCGAACAGCAGGTTCAGCAGCGCATACATCGGCAGCAACGCTCCGTCGCCGCCACGATCCAGACCGAAGCGCGAGGGCGCCATCATCGCTGCCTCGACACAGCGGGTCACCAGCGCGTCGCCACGGTCGGTCGTGCCGGTCAGCGCCCGCGCATAGCGGCGCAGCACCGGAACCACCTCGAACAATTCGCATTCGTAAACGAGCATACCGGTGACTCCGCTCCCCGACGGGAGTTGCCGCACTGGAATCGCGCCTCTCGCACCGTTCACCGGAGAAACGCGCCGACCCTGTCGAATCGTGTCGGGCCATGAACCAGCTTTTGACATCGTCCTTCGTCGTCGACGAATCCTATCATGGGCAGCGTGGCGGTCGAATGGGAAATGGGGGTGCCGGCCGACAACCGGCGATCAGGCCCCAACAATCAGGGCCGACCGAATCCGATTGGTCGAAGGGCTGGTTCATCTCACTTGGCGTTCTCGCGAAGCTGCCGACTGCGCCATTGCCAGGGCTTTTCCACCTGCCCGGCCCACAGCCCCATGCGCTTGCTCTGGGCATAGGCCTCGCCCTTCTGATAGGCCGGCGACAGGCTGGCATATTGAAAGGCCCAGCCGCGCGACACCATCGCCGCCCCCAGATCGACGCCGCGCACACGGCATTCGCCCTTCTTCTCGCCGGTGCGGTCCTGTTCGGTGACGGTGCAGGTCACCTCCTCTCCCTTCACCATATTGGCGAGCACGGCGGTGGCGACCTTGAAGCAGTCCAACTCGTGGCCGTAGCGGTTCTTGCATTTCTGCCCCGGATCCGGCGCATCGATTCCCATCAGCCGGACGGCCGTGCCGTTGATGGTCAGCAGGTCGCCCTCCACCGCCGTGGCGGTGCCCTTGATGGTCTGGTTCGGTGTGTTGGCGATGGGGCCGCGCCCCTTGGCCGCCTGTCCCTTGGCCGTTTGATTGGTCTGCGCCGCCGCCGGTCCCGCCAGGGCGAGCAATGCCGCCAGCAGCATCGCCCTCAGCATCGCGTCAGAACAGGCTCGGCTGGTCATCGCCGGCCTTGTCCTTCGCCTTGGCCGGAGCGATTTCCTGCGGTGGATCCAGGCAGGAGCAGTCGTCGTTGCGCACGCTGTTCACCTTCGGCCCGACCGGCACCACATCCAGCCACTCTTCCGGCGCGGAGCGGATCAGCCCCTCCAGCACCGGCAGCGGGGTCGCCGGATCCAGCCATGCATCCCAGTCGGCGGGGTCGAGCACCACCGGCATGCGGTCATGCAGGAAGGACAGCGTCGCGTTGGTCGCCGTCGTCACCACCGTCGCGGTTTCCAGAGGCGGATCGAGCGGCGGCGCCCCCTTCGGCCCGCGCCAGCGCTCCCACAAACCGGCCAGCGCGAAAAGGCCGCGGTCGCGGCGTCGGATGACGTGGCCCTGCTTGCGCGGCTTCGCCCCCTCCCCCACGCTGGTCCATTCATAGAATCCGTCCAGCGGGACCAGGCAGCGGCGCTTGCGGAAGGCATCGCGGAAGGCCGGCTTGTCGGCCACCGATTCGCCGCGCGCGTTGATCATCCGTCCGCCGATGACGGGATCGTCGGCCCAGGGCGGCACCAGCCCCCAGCGGACCATCGCCAGATGGCGTCCGTCCTCCTCGCGGCGGATGACGGGGATGTCCTGCGTCGGGGCGATATTCCACCGCGGCATCAGGTTTGGCCGTTCGGGCACGCCGAACAGGCGCTGGACCTCGCTGACCGGGGTGGTGAGAAGCATGCGTCCACACATGCGGTAAAATATGGCCCTTGCAGGTCCATTCCGCCAGCCGTTTGCCCCGGTTCTTGAGGGTTCAGCCGACAATCCTTGCAGCGGACAACCGTCACCCATGTCGCCCGTCGGGGTTTCCCTGACGCTTAAGCCGGCCTATCTTCGCGGGGCACAACAATCGCATCGAACCGGAAGGCGGGAGTTCACCCATGAAGTTCGGCATCGGACAGGCGGTTCCGCGCACCGAAGACGCCCGGCTGCTGACCGGCGGCGGCCGCTACACCGACGACGTGTCTCTCCCCGGACAGGCCTATGCGGCCTTCGTCCGCTCGCCCCATGCCTTCGCCGCCATCGGCGCCATCGACACCTCGGACGCGCTGGCCCAGCCCGGCGTTCTGGCGGTCTACACCATCGCCGATCTCGATGCCGAGAATGTCGGCATGATCCCCTGTCAGGCGGTGCTGAAGCAGCGCGACGGGTCGAACTATGTCCGCACCCCGCGCCCGGCGCTGGTCCGCGGCTTCGCCCGCCATGTCGGCGATCCGGTCGCCATGGTGGTCGCCGAAACGCTGGAGGCCGCGCGCGAGGCCGCCGAACTGGTGATGGTCGACTACGAGGACCGCGAGCCCGTCACCGGCACGCTGGCGGCGCTGGAACCCGGCCGCCCGCTGGTGTGGGACGAGGCGCCGAACAACCTCTGCTTCGACTGGGACACCGGCGACGAGGCGGCGGTGGAGGCGGCACTGGCCGGCGCCCACCGCGTGGTGGAGCTGGAGCTGGTCAACAACCGCGTCGTCGCCAACCCGATGGAAGGCCGCGCCTGCGTCGCCGGTGTCGAATCGGGTGCTGACGGCGGCCCCGGCCGGCTGCTGATCTACGTCACCAGCCAGGGCGTCCACGGCCTGCAGAAGCAGTTCGCCAAGATCCTGAACGAACCCGAGCAGCGCATCCGCGTGCTGACCACCGACGTCGGCGGCGGCTTCGGCATGAAGCTGTTCAACTACCCGGAATATGTCGCCTGCCTGTTCGCCGCCCGCCGCCTGAACCGCGCGGTCAAATGGGCCGCCGACCGGATCGAGGGCTTCATCAGCGACGACCATGGCCGCGACCATGTCAGCAAGGCACGCCTCGCGCTCGACGCCGACGGCCATTTCCTCGGCCTGCGGGTCGATACCGTCGCCAATCTCGGCGCCTATCTGTCCAACTACGGTCCCTTCATCCCGACCGATGCCGGATCGGCGATGCTGGTCGGCTCTTATAAGACTCCGGCCGTCTATGTGCGGGTGAAGGGCGTCTTCACCAACACCCAGCCGGTGGACGCCTATCGCGGCGCCGGCCGTCCGGAGGCGGCCTATCTGCTGGAACGGCTGATCGACCATGCCGGCCGCGTCACCGGCCTCGGCCCGGCGGAAATCCGGCGGCGCAACTTCATCCCGCCGACCGCCATGCCCTATGCCACGCCGATGGGGCAGGTCTATGACACCGGCGAGTTCGTCCAGAATCTGGAAGACGGCCTGATTCTCGCCGACATGGCCGGCCTGCCTGCCCGCAAGGCGGAGGCGAAGGCCCGCGGCAAGCTGCGCGGCGCCGGCCTGTCCACCTACATCGAAGCCTGCTCGGGCGGCGGGCCGGAGCAGGCGACCGTCCAGGTCAACGGCGACGGCAAGGTTGTGCTGATGATCGGCACCCAGAACAACGGCCAGGGCCACGAAACCGCCTACAAGCAGATCCTCGCCGACCGGCTTGGCGTTCCGCCGGAGGATGTCGAGGTGGTGCAGGGCGACACCGACCGCGTCAGCTGGGGCGCCGGCACCGGCGGCTCGCGTTCCGTGCCCGTCGGCGGCTCGGCGCTGGCGGAGGGTGCGGCCAAGGTGGTGAAGACCGCGACCACGGTCGCCGCCGACCTGCTGGAAACCGCCGAGGTCGACGTGGAGTTCGCCGACGGCCGCTTCACCATCGTCGGCACCGACCGCTCGGTGTCGCTGAAGGAGGTGGCGACCAAGGCGGCGGCGGGCGGCAGCGGCGGCATCGCCTTCTCCGAGATGGCGCGCTGGACCCCGCCGGCCAGCACCTTCCCCAACGGCTGCCACATCGCGGAGGTGGAGATCGACCCGGCGACCGGCATCGTCGAGGTGCTGCGCTACAGCGTCGTCGACGATTTCGGCACGGTCATCAACCCGATGCTGGTGATCGGCCAGATCCATGGCGGCGTGGCGCAGGGGCTGGGTCAGGCCCTGCAGGAGCGGGTGGTGTTCGACCCCGACAGCGGGCAGCTGCTGTCCGGCTCCTTCATGGACTACCAGATGCCGCGCGCGGTCGACATGCCGCCGATCGAGGTGAAGCTGAACAGCGTGCCCAGCACCACCAACATGCTGGGCATGAAGGGCGCCGGCGAGGCTGGGGCCATCGGCGCACCGCCGGCCATCATCAACGCGGTGGTGGATGCCTTGTCCGACCTCGGCATCACCCACATCGACATGCCGGCGACGCCGGAATCGGTGTGGGCGGCAATCCGCCACGCTGAAACCGGCATGGCGGCGGAATAGGGGAAAGTCCTAGTCGGAAGGTGTGGCACTTGCCACACCTCCGTCTGATGAAATCCATGGCATTGTTCCTTACCTAAAAGTGCAATTCTTGATCCGACAGGGGTAGGGCGATGGCGTTTGGCGACGGTGGGTGCGGCGGTCAATGTGCGGACCGCCTCGATCTGGATTTCACGATGGCTTTCCAGCCCATCGTCGATGTCGCCAACGGCGGTGTCTGGGCGCATGAGGCGCTGGTGCGCGGCGCCCAGGGCCAGGGCGCCGGCTGGGTGCTGGGCCAGGTGACCGACGCCACCCGCTACGCTTTCGACCAGTCCTGCCGCATCAAGGCGATCGAGCTGGCCTCCTCCCTGCCGATGAACGGCGCCCGCCTGTCCATCAACTTCCTGCCCAACGCCGTCTACAAGGCGGAGGCCTGCATCAAGGCGACGCTGGCCGCCGCCCGCCGCACCGGCTTCCCCACCGACCGCATCATCTTCGAGGTGACGGAGAACGAGCGGGTGGTGGACCACGACCACCTGAAGAGCATCTTCAGCGAATACAAGCGCCAGGGCTTCCTGACCGCCATCGACGATTTCGGCTCCGGCTATTCCGGTCTGAACCTGCTGGCCGAATTCCAGCCGGACATCATCAAGCTGGACATGGAGCTGACCCGCAACATCGACACGGAGCGCGCCCGACGCAGCATCGTCAAGGCCATCCTGGCGGTGTGCGAGGATCTCGCCATCACCCCCATCGCCGAGGGCATCGAGACGGTCGGCGAGGCCAAGACCCTGCGCGACCTGGGCGTCACCCTGATGCAGGGCTACCTGTTCGCCAAGCCGGCCTTCCAATCCGTGGTGACCGACCCGGAAATGGCGATCCTGGCTGCTTAAGCCCGGACCGGAGCGGTCATGTAGCTCATCCCGCCGCCATAGCTCGCCAGCTTGGCCGCCAGCGCCGGTCCGCCATCCGCATAGGGTGTGAAGCCGACACGATCCCAATAGCTCCGCGCGCGCGGCGTTGAGGTCAGCGCCAGCCACCGCCAGCCTTCCCGCGCCGCCAGCCCATGGGCATAGCCCAGCACCGCCGCCCCCAGCCCGGTGCCACGCGCCTCCGGCAGGAGGGCGATGTCGTGCAGGTACAAGCAGTCCGCATCCGCCGACAGCCCCCCCAGCGGCGTGTCGAGCGGCAGCGGCACCCCCAGCCTGCCCGGATGCATGACGCCATAGCCGATGGCCTCGCCGCGGCATTCGGCCACACGGCAGCCGGCGGGGTAGAGCGCCAGCCTCTCCTCGAACACGCCGCGTTCTTCCGGATAGTCCGGATGTACGATGTCCGCGATGGCCAGGATCCGGTCCAGATCGGCGGCAGTCATAGCACGCCATAGGGCCGATGCGCCGTGGCCCTCAGTCCGCCCGATGTCCGACAATTCCCCGGCCGTCATCCGCCTTCTCCGTTCCACACCCGTTCAAGAGCTTCCGGCCCGCCTTCGGGCAGGATATGCTGACTCTTCATACCATAGGGAGATTACCCCATGCCCGATGCCGCTGTGGCGAGCCTGCTGCCGACGGTCCGCACCATCGCCCACGAGGCCGGTCAGGTCATCCTGCGCTTCTACAACGACGGCATCGACGTCGCCACCAAGGTCGACGGCAGCCCGGTCACGCAGGCCGACCAGGCGGCGGAGGCGGTGATCGTCCCGGCGCTGCACCACCTGCTGCCGGGCGTGCCCGTCGTCGCGGAAGAGGCGATGTCAGCGGGCCACAAGCCCGACATCTCCGGCGGCCGGTTCTGGCTGGTCGATCCGCTCGACGGCACCAAGGAATTCATCTCCCGCAACGGCGAGTTCACGGTGAACATCGCCCTGATCGAGAACGGCGTCCCGGTCCTGGGCGTCGTCTATGCTCCCGCCACCGGCGACATGTACGCCGCGGCCGGCCCCGGCACCGCCGTCCATTGCGCGGAGGGCCGCCACGACCACCCCATCGCCGTCCGCAACCCGCCGGCCGACGGGCTGACCGTCGTCGCCAGCCGCTCCCACGGCAATGGGTCGGTGCTGGACGACTTCCTTGGCAAGTACACGGTCAAGGACCGGGTGTCCTGCGGCAGCTCACTGAAATTCTGCACGGTGGCGAGCGGCAAGGCCGACCTCTACCCCCGCTTCGGACCGACCAGCGAGTGGGACACCGCCGCCGGCCATGCCGTGCTGATCGGCGCCGGCGGCCGGGTGGAGCAGCCGGACGGCTCGCCGCTGGTCTATGGCAAGGACGACATCCTCAACCCGCACTTCGTCGCCTACGGCTGGAAATGACCTCTTCCGTTTCGTGCCTGGGTGAGGCGGCGACCGCGGTGCTGACCACCGCGGCGCCGCTGGAAAAAGTGCGCCTGACCCGCCTTCATGCCGCCGCATGGCGCGACGGCCTGCTGTCCCCCGACGTGCCGGCCCCGCCACCCGATCGCCCCGCCCGTCCCGACCGGCCGGAGCTGAAGCTGCCGCGCGACATGCCCAAGCGCGGGCGCGGCGGCAGCGCCCAGAACCGCATCGCCCTGCTGCATGCGCTGGCCCATATCGAGCTGAACGCCATCGACCTAGCCTGGGACATCGTCGCCCGATTCGCGCCCCTCGGCCTGCCGAAGGGCTTCACCGACGATTGGGTCCAGGTGGCCGACGACGAGGCCCGGCATTTTCAGATGCTGGAGACCCGGCTGAGCGAACTCGGCTCCTCCTACGGCGACCTGCCCGCCCATGACGGGCTATGGCAGGCGGCGACGGAGACCGCCCACGACCTCGCCGCCCGGCTGGCGGTGGTGCCGATGGTGCTGGAGGCGCGCGGCCTGGACGTCACCCCCGAGACCGTGCGCCGCCTGCGCGACTTCGGCGATGCCGAGAGCGCCGACCTGCTCCAGACCATCCATGACGAGGAAATCAGCCACGTCGCCGCCGGCCGACGCTGGTTCGTCCATCTCTGCGCCGAGCGCGGGGAGGAACCAGTCGCCCTATGGCAGGATCTGGTCGGCCGCCATTTCCGCGGCGGTCTGAAGCGCCCCTTCAACACCACCAGCCGCCAGTTGGCCGGCTTCGGCCCGGAATATTACGAGCCGATCACTCCCGAAATTGACCGCAGGCCGGAAACCCGGTAAGGCCCTGGACATCATGGCCGTATACACCGAAGTCACCGACGAGGATCTCAGCACCTTCGCCGCCCAGTACGATCTGGGCGCAGTGCTGTCGTGCAAGGGCATCGCGGAGGGGGTGGAGAATTCCAACTTCCTGCTGGTGACCGAACGCGGACCCTACATCCTGACGCTCTATGAGAAGCGCACGCGGAAGGAGGATCTGCCCTTCTTCCTCGGCCTGATGGAGCATCTGGCGGAAAAGGGCATCGCCTGTCCGCTGCCGGTGGCGGGTCGCGACGGCGTGGCCCTGCGCGAGCTGTGCGGCCGCCCGGCGGTGATCGTCACTTTCCTGGCCGGCATGTGGCCGCGCCGGATCATGCCGCAGCACTGCGCCCAGTTGGGTGAGGCTTTGGCCCGCCTGCATCTGGCGGTCGGCGACTTCCGCATGGAACGGCCGAACGCGCTGGCCCTGCCCGGCTGGAAGGATCTGTTCGCCAAGTCGGCGCCCCGTGCCGACGAGGTTGCCCCCGGCCTGCGTGCGACACTGGAATCGGAACTGGCGGCGCTGGAGGCCAACTGGCCGGTCGGGCTGCCGGCCGGTGTCATCCATGCCGACCTGTTCCCGGACAACGTCTTCTTCCGCGGCGACAGCCTGTCCGGCCTGATCGATTTCTATTTCGCCTGCAACGACTTCTTCGTCTACGATGTGGCGATCTGCATCAACGCCTGGTGTTTCGAGATCGACGGATCGTTCAACGCCACCAAAGCGCGGCTGCTGCTGTCCAACTACCGCAAGGTCCGGCCGCTGTCCCGCGCGGAGCTGGACGCCCTGCCCTGGCTGTGCCGAGGCAGCGCGGTGCGCTTCCTGCTGACCCGCCTCTACGACTGGCTGAACCACCCGCCGGGCG
>NZ_LGQY01000009.1:0-36755 GCF_003116065.1 Azospirillum sp. TSO5
GCAGACGCGCTCATCGCAACGTGCCGCGGAGCCAACGTACGACCGTCGGCCGTCTCAATCGCAGACGCGCTCATCGCAACATGCCGCGGAGCCAACGTACGACCGTCGGCCGTCTCGATCGCAGACGCGCTGGCGGCAACATCGGTCACCATGCCTGCGCTCGGAGCGAGGTTGGAAGCAACAGCCGGAGCAGCCTCGGCTTGCGTACCGAAGACGTTTGCAGCAGCCGTGCGCATGTCGGACGCCGTCAGCGTTCCGAAGCCGCAACGCTGGAGAAGATCGCGCTTCCCCTGTGCGTCGAGCGATTGCAACTGGCTGCGAAAGCCATGGTCGGTAGCGAGGGACTTCAAGAGATCGAGAGCCGTCGAGTCGGCCATGTTCATCGCCTCCACAATTTATGTCGGCCAGTTCCAGCGGACATGACAACGGTACTGTGAAGGCTCAGCCTCGAACAAGCTAAAAAAGTTGCATGGCTCGGGAATATTACTACCGTCAGACCATCGGATCAGCAGGCCCGACTCCGCAGTGACCGGACTGCTTGAGCGCGACCGCCGCCGAACCACTCCTCCCGGGTCTGGCGCCAGAAATCGGCCTCCGCGGGTACCATCGGTTCGGGCAGAAGACCCGAACCGCGGATCCGGGAACCAAGCCGGCGCGCCACGGCCTGCGAGGCCGCATTGTCCGGGTGGATCGAATGGACGACCTCGGTCCAGCCGAGATGCTCGAACACCCAGTCGATGGCCGCGACGGCACTCTCCATCGCATAGCCGCGCCCCCAGCACTCGCGTGGAAGAACCCAGCCGACCTCCGTCACCGGCCAGCCTTCCGGCACCCACGGGCCGACCCGCCCCACCCACCGGCCGCTGTCCTTCTCGATCACCGAAAACATGCCGAAGCCCTGGATCGCCCAGGCACCGGCCATGCCGACGAACCCCCGCCATGCCACGGATCGCGATTGCAGGCCGCCGACGAAGACGGTCGCCTGGGGATCGGTCATCATCGCAGCCCAGGCGTCGAAGTCCTCCGCTTGCGTGGGCCGAAGGATCAGACGCGCGGTTTCCAGAACCGGTTCACCCATGGATGCCACCATCGCCAATCAGAAAGCACCGCGAAGACGGAAAACCCAAGCCGGGAATATCCTTTGCAGGGAGCCGCGGTCTCGCGCGCAGGTCGAGGATAATCGACAACCGAAAACACATGGCGGCACCGTGTCAGACAACGCATGGACGAATCATCATTCACAGGCATCAGCCGTCCGTCCAGAGCGAACTGTCGGTACTACCCATTCATCTAAGCGAAACACCCTAGGCGTTCTGGGCTAGGGTGGCGAAGCGTCCGGCATCCCATATAGTAGCGCGCCTCCCGGTCCCGCGACCGTGGGGGGACAAGAAGAACGGACACAAGAACGGAGTACGATGATGTCGCGGTTTCGGATGGCGGTTCTGGCCCTGACGGCAATGAGCGGCGCAACCCTGGCCCTCACCGGCTTCAGCGGCGCCGCCGCAGCCCAGTCCAAGCTGGATTCCTCGGGCCAGCCCGTGTGGGACGAAAGCCACAACCAGCGTCCGACCGCGCCCAGCGACCGCGCGCTGCCGGCCGGGGTGGTGACACTGCGCACGGCGACCTCCGCCCCCGGCCTGCTCGGCGTCTACGCCCGCAACGGCCTGCCCTTCGACATCGTGCTGAGCCGGGTCGACGCCACCCAGTGCGTCAACATCGTGCCGGAGGATTGCGGCCTGCTCGGCACCGACATCCGCGTCGCGACCGGTGCGGAAGTGCTGGTGCGCAGCGTGCGGCAGGCCGACATGACCCGCACCTACGGTGTCGTCCCGGTCTACAGCTGGCGCCCGGCGGTCGCCGCCAAGTAAAGCGGCCAGACGGGACCGCCGCCACCCGTGCGGCGGTCCCGCCCTTTCCATCTCCACCCTATTCTCTTGACTTCCCGTCGCCTGCGGGCTGAATGCCCGGGAGATCAGACGGGTTGCCGGCGATGATGTCCTTGTCCAAGATTATTCTCCTTGCGCTGGTGATCGGCGCGGTGTGGTTCGGCTGGCGCTGGGTCAACCGCGTGCAGGAAATCGGCCGCGCCCGCACCGCCGCCCGCCGCCAGGGCGGCTCCAACCAGTCCGGCCCCAACCAGTCCGGACGGCGCGATGCCGCATCCGGTGCTTCGACGCGCGACGCCGGCACCTACGCCGTGGAGGCGGAGGACATGGAGAAGTGTCCGGAATGCGGCGCCTATGTCGCCCCCCGCTCCGCCGTGTCCTGCGGCCGCCCCGCCTGCCCCTACGGCCGCTGACCGCAACGGCAGCCGCCGCGTAGCTGCCTGATCGCGCTCCGCGCTGCGGCTTGATTTGGCGAAGGCACCCGCCTATCGTGCGGCGCGTTTTCAACATTTCTATTGTGGACCGTCCATGGCCTCCCAGATCGGGACTTCCGACGGCGGAAACTCCGCCGACCGCCGCGGCCTGTCGTTCCAGGCCCTGATCCTCAAGCTCCACCAGTTCTGGTCGGAGCAGGGTTGCGTCATCCTGCAGCCCTACGACATGGAGGTCGGCGCCGGCACCTTCCACCCGGCGACCACGCTGCGCGCGCTGGGTCCCGACGCCTGGAAGGCGGCTTATGTCCAGCCGTCGCGCCGGCCGAAGGACGGCCGCTATGGCGAGAACCCGAACCGCCTGCAGCACTATTACCAGTACCAGGTCATCATGAAGCCCTCGCCGGCCAACGCGCAGGAGCTTTACCTGGACAGCCTGCGCGCCATCGGCATCGACCCGGCGCTGCACGACATCCGCTTCGTCGAGGACGACTGGGAAAGCCCGACTCTGGGCGCCTGGGGCCTGGGCTGGGAAGTGTGGTGCGACGGCATGGAAGTGACGCAGTACACCTATTTCCAGCAGGTCGGCGGCATCGAATGCGACCCCGTCGCGGTCGAGCTGACCTATGGTCTGGAGCGCCTCGCCATGTATGTGCAGGGCGTGGAGAATGTCTACGACCTGGACTTCAACGGCCAGGGCGTGAAGTACGGCGACGTGTTCAAGCGCGCCGAGATCGAATATTCGAAGCATAACTTCGAGTTCGCCAACACCGACATGCTGCTCCAGCATTTCAAGGACGCCGAGGCCGAGTGCCAGGCGCTGGTGGCGCAGAATCTTGCGCTGCCCGCCTATGACCAGTGCATCAAGGCGTCGCATCTGTTCAACCTGCTGGACGCCCGCGGCGTGATCAGCGTTGTCGAGCGCGCCGCCTATATCGGCCGCGTGCGCACGCTGGCCAAGGCCTGCTGTGAAGCCTGGACGGGGGCGAAGTAATCCCATGACCGAACTCCTGATCGAATTCTTCTCCGAAGAAATCCCCGCCCGCATGCAGGCGCGGGCCGCCGACGACCTGAAACGTCTCGTCACCGACAAGCTGGCGGCGAACGGCCTGACCTTCGCCAAGGCCGAAGCCCACTCCACCCCGCGCCGTCTGGCCCTGGTGGTCGACGGGCTGCCGGAGCGTACCGCCGACGTGCGCGAGGAAAAGAAGGGTCCGCGCGTCGGCTCGCCGGAGCAGGCGGTCGCCGGTTTCCTGAAGTCTGCCGGCCTCGACAGCCTCGACCAGTGCGAGCAGCGCGACACCGGCAAGGGCGTCTTCTATTTCGCGGTGACCGAGAAGAAGGGCCGCGAGACCGCCGAAGTGCTGGCGGAGATCATTCCCGCCGCCATGGCCGAGCTGCCCTGGCCGAAATCGATGCGCTGGGGCACCGGCACCGTGCGCTGGGTGCGTCCGCTGCACTCGATCATCGCCCTGTTCGGCGGACGCGTGCTCGACGGCGGCTATGACATCGGCGGCACCCAGGGCCGCATCGCCTTCGGCAACGGCACGCGCGGCCATCGCTTCCTGGCGCCCGACGCCTTCACGGTGGAGAGCTTCGCCGACTACAAGGAGAAGCTGCGCGCCGCCAAGGTCGTGCTCGACCGCGAGGAGCGCAAGGCCAAGATCAAGGCCGACGCCGAGGCGCTGGCCAAGGCCCAGGGCCTGACCCTGTCGCCCGACGACGCACTGCTGGAGGAGGTCGCCGGCCTCGTGGAATGGCCGGTCGTGCTGATGGGCAGCATCGACGAGAGCTTCATGGACGTGCCGTCGGAGGTTCTCATCACCTCCATGCGCACCCACCAGAAGTATTTCGCCGTGCTGGACGCCGAGGGCCGGATGGCCCCGCGCTTCATCGTCGTGGCGAACACCGAGACGCTGGACGGCGGCAAGGCCGTGGTCGCCGGCAACGAGCGCGTGCTGCGCGCCCGCCTGTCCGACGCCAAGTTCTTCTGGGACCAGGACCGCAAGACGAAGCTGGAAGCCCGCGTCCCGGCGCTGGAGAAGATCACCTTCCACGCTAAGCTCGGCACGGTGGCCGAGAAGGTCACCCGCGTGCAGTTGCTGGCCGCCGAGATCGCCCGCGCCATCGGTGCCGACAGCGACGCCGCCAGCCGCGCCGCCCTGCTGTGCAAGGCCGATCTGGTGACCGAAGTGGTCGGCGAGTTCCCCGAGGTTCAGGGGATCATGGGCCGCTACTACGCGCTCGGCCAGGGCGAGAGCGCCGACGTCGCCAACGCGATCGCCGATCATTACAAGCCGCTGGGTCCGTCGGACAGCTGCCCGACCGCGCCGGTCTCGGTTTCGGTGGCGCTGGCCGACAAGATCGACACGCTGGTCGGCTTCTTCGCCATCGACGAGAAGCCGACGGGTTCGAAGGACCCCTATGCGCTGCGCCGTGCCGCGCTGGGCGTGATCCGGCTGGTGCTGGAGAACGGGCTGCGGGTGAAGCTGTCGGAGGTGTTCGGCGAAGCAAAGACCCAGTACGGTCGCTTTGTTGCTGACGCTCTTACCTCTCGCCTCGAAGGGCGCGGAACTCCCGCAAACTATAGCGGCATCGAAGCTGACCTGATGTCGTTCTTCGCCGACCGTCTGAAGGTGGTGCTGCGTGAGCAGGGCGTCCGTCACGATCTGGTCGATGCCGTGTTCGCCCTTGGCGGCGAGGACGATCTGGTGCGGCTGCTGGCCCGCGTGAAGGCTCTGCAGGCTTTCGTCGGCTCCGACGAGGGCGCCAACTTGGCAGCGGCCTACAAGCGCGCGTCCAACATCGTCCGCATCGAGGAGAAGAAGGACGGCGCGAGCTTCGACCAGCCGGTCGATGCCGACCGTCTGGCCCAGGACGAGGAAAAGGCGCTGTTCGCCGCGCTGAACGAGGCCTCGGCCACCGCCAAGCCGCTGCTGGATGCGGAGGACTTCACGGGCACCATGGCGGCGCTGGCGAAGCTGCGCGGCCCGGTGGACGCCTTCTTCGACAAGGTCACGGTGAACGCGGAGGACAAGGACCTGCGCGCCAACCGCCTGCGCCTGCTGACGCAGATCCGCACGACGCTGAACGCGGTGGCCGACTTCTCGAAGATCGAGGGGTGAGGCTGGGGGGGCGTTCGCGCCTCCCTTCCGTTCTCTGCCCCCTCCCCATCCCTCCCCCGCCCTCGGTCGGCCGAAGGCCGATCCGATCGCGGTGGAGGGGGTAGGAGGCTTGGCAGCGGTACTTCAATGCCGAAGCAGCGGCAGTCCCCTCTCCCACCAAAGGTGGGGGAGGGTTAGGGAGGGGGCAAAAGCCTCACCCTCCCTTCAATCTCCCCCTCACAACCCCGCCAAAGCCCGCCGGATCGCCTCGCGGAAGGCGTCCAATGACGCGATGTCCAGCAGGAACAGCGCGTGTCCGCTGGCATCGCCGGCAGCCAGCGCCATGTCGATGCGCACGAACAGCACCGGGTCGGTGGCGGACCCGATGACCGCCGCCGGCGCGCCGGTGCCGTAGCCCGGAACCGCGCCCAACAATTCGCCGCCGATCAGGTTGGACAGGCTGGCGAGGCAGCCGTTCAGGATGATGTTGCCGATCTCGGTCAGCGCATCCTGCTCCATCTCGCCCGGCGCCTCGGCGGCGGGGTCGACGGGGACGAGGCGGCCGACCAGGGCCAGCGTGCCGCGTTCCGGGAAGATCAGCATCGCTTCGCCGGTGAAGGGGCCGGTGAAGGCGCCGCGCACGGCGCAGACCGGCTGGTCACCCTCCAACTCGCCGCCCACCTCGCTGGTGATGCGGGCACGGGTCGATACCGCGAAGGACGGCACCGACAGATGCACCTCCTCCCCCAGCATGGAGCTGAGCGCGGCGGCCGGTTCGCCCATGCCGATGTTGAACAGCTCGGCGATGGCGTCGGCCTCGTCGGCGTCGAGGCGGAGCGGGTCTTCCGATGCCGGGCCGGCGGATGTGGAGTCGGCCATCGGCGTCACTGCCCGGCCGCAGCGAGGAAGTCGCGGATCTTGTCCGAGGTGATCGGCTTGGCGATGAAACGGACGCCCAACGCCTCCGCCTTGCGCTTCAGCGTGTCCTGCACGTTGGCGGTCAGCAGGCCGATGGGCAGCCCGACAAAGCGCTCCTTCAGCCGCTCGGCAAGCTGCAGCCCATCCATGCCCGGCATGTTGTAATCGACGATGGCGGCGACCGGCGGTACGTCGCCGACGATCTCCAGCCCCTCTTCGCCGCTGGCCGCGGTGACGATGGTCCAGTCAGGCCGCAGAGAGGCGATGACGCTGGAGACCATGTTGCGCGCCAGTCGGCTGTCGTCGACGACGAGGATGCTGGTCATGCCGATACTTCCGTCCTAAAGGTTCCGTTCACACCTTGCGGGGTTCTTACCGCAAAGCGCCCCTGCCCACAACAGACGCTTCGCATCGGCCCCGACAACTTCAACCGCGATGGTCCTGCAATATATCAATGCTCAGCCGTGACTCCACTGCCCCCGACGCGGTTCGCCCTTCGGCTCCCATGCCGGTCCGGGCCGTGCTCGACACCAACATCCTGGTTGCCTATGCGCTGCTGGGCGATGCCGCTGCACGCCGGCACGACGCGATCCGCCGCTGCGTCGAACGGGTGCGCGCCGACCATGGCCTCGTCGGCAGCGCCGAAACGCTGGCGGAGCTGGACGAGGTGCTGATGCGGCCGACCTTCGACCGCTACGCCGCCGCGGCAGATCGCCGCACCTTCCTGGATCGCATCAGGGACGAGACGGCACTGGTCGCCCCCGCCGCGGTCGGGCGCCTGTGCCGCGATCCGGAAGACGACATGTTCCTCGCCGCCGCCGTCGGCGGATCGGTGCCCTGGTTGGTGACGGTCGACCGCCAACTTCTGTCGGTGCGCCGGGCCGGCGAAACGCGGGTGCTGCGACCGGAACGCTTCCTCGAAGCGATGGCTCTTCAACATGGTCCCCAAAAATAGCCCGTGGACATAGCCGTCAGAATCCGCTCGACAAACCGGGCGCGCTTTCTAGAATGAAAAGAGAACACACCGCAAACCGCGGGTGAACAGGGAATGGCCGGAGCGGGAAGCGCCGGCGATATTGGCGGAGCGCAGGGGGCAACCGCAGCGATGAGCGTCCAACGGCTTCTGTTCGACGATCTGCCGGAGACCGAACCGGCGCGCAAGCCGCGCCGGGCGCGGGCTGCCGCGGGCGCCACAGCTTCGACGATGGCCGCCCAGGTCGCGGTCGATGTGGTGCGGGAGGCCGCCCCTCTGCCCAGGTCGGCGGTGATGGCGGCGACTGTCGCGACCCTGCCGCTCGCTCCGCCGGCTCCGCCACCGCCGCCTCCGGCCTTCGATCCGGCCGCCCTGTCCAACCCCGAGCTTCGGGCGCTGGTGCAGGCACTGCCCGATCAGCGGCTGGCCCATCTGCTGATCGAGGCGGCGCGCGAACTGAAGCGCCGCGCCGCCCCCGACCGCGGCGATGCCGACGGTGAGGATGGCGATGTCCCGACGGAGCCCAATCCAGCCCTTTTGCGCGCTGCGCGGCAGGCTGTCGGCGAATTGTCCGGGGATGACTTCTGAGCCACGTCTCACCGTTGGGGCGGCCCCTTAGTCAATAAAGTTTCCGAGACAAACCGCGCGGCTTTATGTCATGATCTGTCCCAGCCCACGCTCTACATGCCGCATCGCACAATATAGCGGTTACAAAGCGCCACCGGGCCCGCCGAACCTACAAGCGACGTCTCCCGGAGGGGTCTTTGGACTGGATCACTTGGTTGCAGGAATGGGGGAACGCCTTTTACCCGATGGCCTTTCTCTGGGCCTTTTTTGAAGGTGAAACATTTGTAATCTTCGGCGGGATGGGCGCCAAACTTGGCATCGTCAATCTGTATTGGCTGGTCGGTTCGGTGTGGATCGGCAGCTTCCTGGGCGATCAGGTCTGGTTCTGGCTGGGACGCCGTTGGGGCAAAAAGGCCCTGGCCCGCTTTCCGTCCGCCGATGCCCATGCCTGCCGGGTCCTGAGCTGGCTGGAGAGGTACGGCGTCGCCTTCATCCTAGTCTTCCGCTTCCTCTATGGCGTGCGCAACATCGCGTCGGTCGCCATCGGCACCTCCGGCATGCGCTGGTCCCGCTTTCTGTTTTGGAACTTCATCGCCGCCGGCATCTGGGCCTGGACCTTCGCCGGTGCCGGTTACCTGTTCGGTGAAGCCGCCGCCGCGATCGGCGAGGACGGGCCGAAGATCCTGCTGCTGAGCGGCCTTGCCATCGGCGGCCTGTGGATCGGGGTCAAGAGCTTCCGCTGGGTCCGCCGCCGTGCGCTTGCCGCGACCAACCCGGCGGAGTGATCCGCCGGCTTCTCAGACCGCGCCAGTCTCAGACCGCAACAATCTCCTGATCCTTCAGCCGCTCCCAGATCGCATCGAATTCCGCATGGCGGCCGGCGAACAGCGAGAGCAGACGCGGATCGAAATGCACCCTGGGATCCAAGCGGTCGTCACCGTTCAGCAGGATGTCGACCGCCTTCTCGTGGCTGAATGACGGCTTGTAGGGCCGGGCGCTGCGCAGGGCGTCGTAGCAGTCGGCGATGGCGACGATGCGGGCGGCCAGCGGGATTTCCTCCCCCTTCAAGCCACGGGGATAGCCGGTGCCGGCCCACTGCTCATGGTGGTACAGCGCGATCTCGGCGGCCATCTTCAGCCGATCCGACGCGACCAGAATGTCGTGGCCGTAGACCGGATGGCGCCGCATCTCCGCCAGTTCGCGGTCGTCGAGCCGGCCCTTCTTGTGCAGCACCGCCTGATCGACGCTCATCTTGCCGACATCGTGCAGGGCGGCGGAAAAGCGGATCTCATTGCAGAAGGCGCGGCTGCAGCCGGCCCAGGTCGCGAGCGCGTGGGAGTATTCGTTGACGCGCAGGATGTGGTTGCCGGTGTCCTCGTCATGCACCTCGGCGGCGCGGGCCAGCAGGTTGACCGACACCATGAAGGCGCGCTCCGTCTCCGCCTGCAGTTCGGCGACGCGGCGGCGCTCCTGGGTCAGGGCGCGGTTACGCTCGGTCAGGCGCTCCAGCGTCGCCGCGCGCTCCAATGCCCTGCCGACGATGTGGTTGACCGGGGCGATCATCTGCTCATGTTCGGGCAGGAAGGCGGGCGGCCCTTCCTCCGGGCGGCGGTTGATCAGCTGCACCACCCCGATCGGCCGGTCGCGGAAGCCCTTCAGCGCGAAGGCCATGATGGAGCGGGTGCGGAAACCGGTGCGCTGGTCGAAGGCGGGGTTGAAGCTATAGGGCCGATCCTCCGCGATGGCGTAGGCATCCTCCAGCAGCAGAGTCTCGCCGGTCGCCGCGACATAGCCGACGATGGAGGCTTGGCTCACCGGCACCGAGAACAGCGTCGGTTTCGCGCGGATCACGTCGTTCTGGGCGCTGACCGCCTCCAGATGCCGGTGCCGCCCCTGCCCGCGCAGCATGAAGATCGTGCCGGCCTCCGCTCCCGTCAGGTCGCGGCATTTGCGCAGCACCCGATCGCTGAGCGATCGCAGCGACTGGTTCGGCGCACTTTCGATAAATTCAAGGAATTGGCCGACCAGACCCACAGCGCTCCCCCACCCCGGCACACATACATCGGTGCACGAACAGAGTACCCCATTTGTCGCACCCGGAAGAAGGGGCTTGCGGGGCGGACGATCACAGCATGGTCACGGCCAACGCCACGGATCCGGCGTCACAGTCCCATCCAGCCGCCGGCCCACAGCCAGACCGCCGCCAGCGCCATCGACAGCAGCGCCATCGGCACACCGCAGCGGGCGTGCTCGACAAAGCCCAGCCGAACACCGGCCGCCGCTGCCCGCTCCGCCACGATGATGTTGGCGAGGCTGCCCGGCAGCAGCAGGTTGCCGGCCAGGGTCGACAGCAGCGCCAGACCATAGAGCGCCCCCTCCGGCGGCGACGGCCAGGCGGCCAGCAGCAGGATCACCGCCGGCACATTGCCGATGCTGTTGCTGCCCGCCAGCGCCAGCGGCAGCATCACCGCCAGCCGGTCGGGAAGCCATCCCGCCGCCTGCAGGTCGCCGACCAGGGCCGCCGGGATGCCGGTCAGCCCCAGCGCGTGGTTGATGGCGAAGAGTGCCGCGAACAGCACCAGCAGATGCCAGTCCACCATCCCCAGCATGTCGCGGCTGGCCATGCGCCGGCTGATCATCATCACGCCGGCGACCAGCAGCACCGCATGCTCCTGCGGAATGTCGCGGGTGAACAGCACCAGCAGCACCAGCGTCGCCGCCACCGCCTTGCCCAGCTGCCAGCGGTCGAGCGCCACCGGCGCCACCGGCGCCCCGCCCTCCTGCGGCATGCCGAAGCGCCCGCGCCAGACGAGCCAGACGGTGCCGTAGACGATGGCCATGGCCGCCAATGCCGGCCCGCCGCAGACCGCCAGGAAACGCCAGAAATCGAGGTGCCCGACTTGACCGATCAGGATGTTCTGCGGGTTGCCGATCAGCGTGGCCGCCGATCCGGCATTGGCCGCCCCGGCGAGCGCGATCAGGTAGGGTCGCGGGTCCAGCTTGCGCGCCTGCAAGCCCAGGCACAGCATCGGCGTCATCGCGAAGACGACCACGTCGTTCGCCAGCACCGCCGACAAGCCGCCGGCGACCAGCACGATCACCGCCAGCAGCCGGGCCGGCGAGCGCGCCGCCTGCGCCACCTTCAGCGCGCACCAGTCGTAGAAACCGCTGCCGGCATATTGCGCCGACAGGATCATCAGCCCCAGCAGGATGAAGATCGTCGGAAAATCGACCGCCGCGACCAGCTGCGTGGTGTCGAGCGCACCGGCAGCCAGAAGCAGGATCGCCGCGACCAGCGCAATGCCGGTGCGGTCGATGCTGAGACCGGGAAAGCGCCCCAGAGCCATGCCCAGATAGGTGGCGGTGAACAGAATCAGGATGGTGGCGGTCATAATGCCCGATGCGCAGGGAAAGTCAGTCGAGGGAGATGGTGGTTCCCTCGCGCGCGGCGAAGCAGTTTGGGAACTCCGCCTTCGCCGCCGCCTCGATCCGCTCCATGGTGGCGTCGTCGTGGTCGGGATCGTGATGGAACAGGCCCAGCGTCTTCACATGGGCCGCGCGGGCGATCCGCACCGCCTCCATCCAGGTGGAATGGCCCCAACCGACGCGCTGCGCCCATTCCTCGTCCGTGTAGGTCGAGTCGTAGAGCAGCAGATCGACGCCATCGACAAGGTTCAGAATGTTGCGGTCGGGCTGGTCCGGCACATGTTCGGTGTCGGTGACATAGGCCACCGACCGGCCCTGATACTCGATCCGGTAACCGGTGGCGCCATCGGGGTGGTTCAGCGCCGCGGTGTGGATTCGCACCCCGCCCTCCAGCTTGAAGCTGTGGCCGGGCGGCACCTCCAGGAAACTCAGGTTGCCGCCCATGGTGCGCAGCGGCACCGGGAACAGCGGCCGTTCCATCTGGCGCGCCATCACCGATTCGATGTCGGGACTGCCGGCCAGATGGCCGGAGACCACCCGCAGGTCGAACCCCTTGGTGTAGGCCGGTGCGAAGAAGGGAAAACCGCTGATGTGGTCGAGATGGGTATGACTCAGCAGCAGTGTCGCGCTGGTCACCCCCTCGGCCAGCAGCTTGCGGCCCAGCATCCGCAGTCCGGTGCCGGCGTCGATGATGATCCGCTGCTTTCCCGCCTGCACTTCGACACAGGACGTGTTGCCGCCGAATCCCAGATGCGAGGCCATCGGGCAGGGAATCGTGCCGCGCACGCCCCAGAAGGTGACTGAAAACCCCATTCCCCCGCCTCCAGGCGCGTTGATACGCCGATCCAACCCCTTTTGGATGGCGAGTTTAGCGCGATCCTTCGGTATGTACACGATGGCGGACGTTCGGCAAGGAATGATCGCCGAAAAACGAACGGGGTCGCTTCACAGGAAGCGACCCCGCCAATCATTCTACAGCACGGCCGTCCAGCCGTTCGGCCGTCTTACAGCTCGGCAGCCATGTAGGTCGGCAGCCAGCCTTCGTTGGCCTCGCGCAGGCGCTTCAGCGAGACGATGTCACCGCCACGGCCCGACAGCGACGTGCCGCGGGTTTCACCCAGCACGCTGACCGGAACGCCGGCCGCCTTGGCCTTCTCCTGCACCGTCGCGGCAACGTCCGGACGGACGGCCAGGACGTAGCGGCCCTGGTCCTCGCCGAACAGCACGCGCGGGCTGGCGCCGTCGAAGCCGGTCAGATAGGCGCCGATGCCGCCGGCCAGCGCCATCTCGGCGATGGTGACGATCACGCCGCCGTCGGCCACGTCGTGGCTCGACACCACCAGACCTTCATGGATGAGGCCGCGGACGAAGTCGCCGTTGCGGCGCTCCACCGCCAGATCGACCGGCGGCGGCGCACCCTCCTCGCGGCCGAGGATCTCGCGCAGGAAGATCGACTGGCCGATGTGGCCCTTCGTGTCGCCCACGACGAGGATGACATCGCTCTCGTTTTTGAAGGCGATGCCAACCGCGATCATCGCATCCGGCATGATGCCGACACCGCCGATGGCCGGGGTCGGCAGGATGGCTTCGCCGTTGGTCTCGTTGTAGAGCGAGACGTTGCCCGACACGACCGGGAAGTCCAGCGCCTTGCAGGCCTCGCCAATGCCCTGAACGGCGCCGACGAACTGGCCCATGATCCGCGGCTTCTCGGGGTTGCCGAAGTTCATGTTGTCGGTGATGGCGAGCGGCAGGGCACCCACCGCCGACAGGTTGCGCCACGCCTCGGCCACGGCCTGCTTGCCGCCCTCGACCGGATCGGCCAAGCAGTAGCGCGGGGTGCAGTCGGTGGTGATGGCGACCGCCTTGGTCTGGCCCGGCACGCGGACGACCGCGGCGTCGGCCTGACCCGACATGAAGCGGGTGTCACCGCCGACGAGGCTGTCATACTGCTCCCAGATCCAGCGCTTGGAGGCCAGATCGGGGCAGCCGAACAGCTTGGTCAGGGTGTCGCCCAGGTCGCCGGAATAGCCGGTCAGCGCGCTGTCGTCGAGGTCGGACGCCTTCGGCGTCGGCTCCCACGGGCGGTTGTATTCCGGGGCGGCGTTGGACACCGGGGCGATCGGCATGTCGCACCAGGTCTCGCCATACATCTTGATGACGAGGTTGCCGGTGTCGGTCAGGTGGCCGATGACGGCGAAGTCCAGCTCCCACTTGTCGAAGATGGCCTTCGCCACCTCCTCGCGGCCGGGCTTCAGGATGATCAGCATGCGCTCCTGGCTTTCGGAGAGCATGATCTCATAGGGCGTCATCGCCTCTTCGCGCATCGGCAGGGTGTCGAGCGTCAGCTCGATGCCCAGACCGCCCTTGCCGGCCATCTCGACCGAAGAGGAGGTCAGGCCGGCCGCGCCCATGTCCTGGATGGCGACGATGGCATCCGTCTCCATCAGCTCCAGGCAGGCCTCGATCAGCAGCTTTTCGGTGAAGGGGTCGCCGACCTGCACAGTCGGGCGCTTCTCCTCCGAATCCTCGGTGAACTCGGCCGAGGCCATGGTGGCGCCGTGGATGCCGTCGCGGCCGGTCTTGGACCCGACATAGACGACCGGGTTGCCGATGCCGGCGGCGGCCGAATAGAAGATCCTGTCGGTCTTGGCCACACCCACGGTCATGGCGTTGACCAGGATGTTGCCGTTGAAGGCCGGGTGGAAATTGGTCTCGCCGCCCACGGTCGGCACGCCGACGCAGTTGCCGTAATGGGCGATGCCGGCGACCACGCCCGACACCAGATGGCGGGTTTTGGAATGGTCGGGCGAGCCGAAGCGCAGCGCGTTCATGTTGGCGATGGGTCGGGCGCCCATGGTGAACACGTCGCGCAGGATGCCGCCGACGCCCGTCGCCGCGCCCTGGAAGGGCTCGATGTAGGACGGGTGGTTGTGGCTCTCCATCTTGAAGATGACGGCGTCGCCGTCACCGATGTCGACCACGCCGGCATTCTCGCCGGGGCCGCAGATCACCTGCGGGCCGGTAGTCGGCAGCGTCTTCAGCCACACCTTGGACGACTTGTAGGAGCAATGCTCCGACCACATGACCGAGATGATGCCCAGTTCGGTGAAGGTCGGGGTGCGGCCCAGGATGTCCAGGGCGTTCTGGTATTCCTCGGCGGACAGGCCGAACTCCTTGGCGAGTTCGGCGGTGACCGGACGCTCCTGCGCCTTGGTAGCTTCAGCGCTCACGACAGGGCCTCCACCAGACCTTCGAACATGGGCTTGCCGTCGGTGTTGCCGTGCAGGGCCTCCACCGCGTCCTCGGGGTGCGGCATCAGGCCCAGCACGGTGCGCTTGGCGTTGAAGATGCCGGCGATGTCCGTGACCGAACCGTTGGGATTGCCACGCGGATCGGCGCGGGTCTCGTCGGCGATGTAGCGGAAGGCCACCTGGCCCTCGCCGTCCAAACGCTTCACCGTTTCGGCGTCGGTCCAATAGTTGCCGTCACCATGGGCGATCGGGTAACGGACGACCTGACCCTTGGCGTACTTCGCCGTGAAGGGGCTGTCGGTGTTCTCCACCCGCAGATGCTGGACGCGGCAAATGAACTTCAGCCCGCCGTTGCGCATCAGCGCGCCGGGTAGCAGACCGGCCTCGGTGATGATCTGAAAGCCGTTGCAGATGCCGAGCACCCGCACGCCCTGATCGGCCCGCGCCTTCACCTCGCGCATGATCGGCGAATGCGCCGCCATGGCGCCGGAGCGCAGGTAATCGCCATAGGAGAAGCCGCCGGGCACGACGATCAGGTCGACCTTGGGCAGTTCGGTGTCGCGGTGCCAGACCAGATACGGCTTGGTTCCGCTGGCGGCCTCCAGCGCGGCGACGGCGTCGCGTTCGCGGTTGGAGCCGGGGAAAACGACGATGGCGGCCTTCATGGGGCGGTCAAAATCCGGCGTCGTGAGGGGGAGGAGTTCGCGCCGGACACTAAAGCCGCCGCCCCGGCAAAGCAAGAGTTGGCCAAGGGGCGGCGGAGTTGTGCGCGGCGCATTACATGCCCGGCGCGTCCTCTTCCGGGTACGCGGTGATGTGGTGCAACGACAGGTCGGCGCCTTTGTACTCCTGTTCGGGGTCCAGGCGGATGCCGACGGTGACGCGCAGCAGGCCGTAGACCGCCAGACCTGAGGCGAATCCGAAGCCGGCGCCGCCCAGCGTGCCGACGATCTGGCTGAGGATCGACACGCCGCCCAGGCCGCCCAGCGCCTCCTGCCCGAAGACGCCGGCCAGCAAGCCGCCGGTCAGGCCGCACAGCCCGTGTAGCGGCCACACGCCCAGCACGTCGTCGATCTTCCAGTTGATCTGGCACTTGTTGAAGGCCCAGACGAACAGCAGGCCGGCGATGCCGCCGGTGAGCAACGCGCCCAGCGGGTGCATGACGTCGGAGCCGGCGCAGACCGCCACCAAACCGGCCAGCGCGCCGTTGTGGACGAAGCCGGGGTCGGTGCGGCTGATGACCAGCGAGGTGACGATGCCGCCGACCATCGCCATCAGCGAATTCAGGGCGACCAGCCCGGTCACGCCGTCCAGAACCTGCGCGCTCATCACGTTGAAGCCGAACCAGCCCACGCACAGCACCCAGGCGCCCAGCGCCAGGAAGGGGATGTTCGACGGCGGGATGGCGATCAGCGAGCCGTTGGGACGATAGCGGCCGCGGCGGTTGCCCAGGTTCAGCACGGCGCCCAACGCCACCCAGCCGCCGAAGGCATGCACCACCACCGACCCGGCGAAATCATGGAAGGGCTGGCCGAAGGTCGCCGCCATCCAGCTTTGCAGACCGAAGCGGGTGCCCCACACCGTGCCTTCCAGCAGCGGATAGAACAGCGCGATCAGCGCCAGGGTGGCGCCGGCCTGCGGCCAGAACTTGGCGCGCTCGGCGATGCCGCCCGACACGATGGCCGGCACCGCGGCGGCGAAGGTCGCCAGGAAGAAGAACTTCACGAGGTCGTAGCCATAGGCCGCGAAGCCGCCAGCGCCCTTGCCGACCAGCGTGTGGGCGTCGGCAAAGAAATCGACGCCATAGGCCACCGTATAGCCGACGAAGAAATAGGCGATGGTCGACATGGCGAAGTCCGACAGGATCTTCACCAGCGCATTGACCTGATTCTTGCGCCGGACCGTCCCGACCTCCAGCAGGGCGAAGCCGCAATGCATCGCCAGCACCATCACCGCGCCCATTAGCACGAAAAGGACGTCGCCACCCGTCTTTGCCGCATCCATTTGCACAAACCTTCAGCATTTCGCCCAAAAAAGCGGCAGATTGCTAACAGATCAGGCAGATATGCGCAAGGGCCTAGCTGACGTTTGGACAGGCGGAGTGGCGGAAATGCAGCACAAAAAGCGGGCGAACCCGCTTTGGGTTGCCCGCTGTCTGCGCAAGAACGATGCCAAGTGATGAAGAGACGGGCGGAGTTGCCTCCGCCACGTGCGGCCTTATGCCGCCGACTTACATGCCCGCGATGGTCATGCCGTCGATGCGCACGGTCGGCGCATCCATGCCGAAGCGCAGCTCCAGGTCGTCGGCGGCCTCCATGTTCAGGAACATGTCCTTGAGGTTGCCGGCGATGGTGATCTCGTTGACGGGATAGGTGATCTGGCCGTTTTCGATCCAGAAACCGCCGGCGCCGCGGCTGTAATCGCCGGTGACGCCATTGACGCCCATGCCCATCAGGTCGGTGACGTAGAAGCCATCCTTGATCTCCGCCAGCATGTCGGCGCGGCTGCGCTTGCCGGCGGCCATGTAGACGTTGGCCGGGGCCGGGCCGGGCGGGCCGGAGGTGCCGCGGGCAGCGTGGCCGGTGGTCTGCAGGCCAAGTTGCCGGGCGGAGCGCAGGTCGAGCAGCCAGGTCGTCAGCACGCCGTCCTCGATGATCGTGCGGCGCGACACTTCGACGCCCTCCGCGTCGAAGGGGCGGGAGCGCAGACCGCGCTTCACATGCGGATCGTCGACGATGGTGATGGAGGGGGCGAAGATGCGCTGCCCCATCTTGTCCTTCAGGAAGCTGGTGCCGCGGGCGATGCTGGGACCGCTGATGGCGCCGGTCAGGTGGCCGAGCAGGCCGCGAGATACCCGCGGGTCGAAGAACACCGGCACCTTGCAGCTCTTGACCCGGCGCGGGTTCAGGCGGCGGACGGCGCGCTCGCCGGCTTCGCGGCCGATCTCGGCGGGATCGCGCAGGTCGGCGCCATAGACCTTGCTGTCATAATCATAGTCGCGCTCCATCCCCGTGCCGGTCCCGGCCAGAACGGAGGCGGACAGCGACTGGCGGGACACGCCATAAGTACCGGCGAAACCGTTCGACGCGGCGATCGCGATGGTCGAGCGGCTCCAGCCGGCATCGCCCCCTTCGGAGTTGGTGACGCCCTGAACCGCCAGCGCCGCCTCTTCGGCGATTCGCGCCCGCTCGATCAGCGTTTCCGCCGAAGGCTCTTCGCTGTCGCAGATGTCGAGGTCGGGCCAGCTGCGGGCCAGCTGCTCCGGATCGGCGATGCCGGCGAAGCCGTCCTCCGGCACCACGCGGGCCATGGCGATGGCGCGTTCGACCAGCTCGTCCAGCGCCTTGCCGCTGCGGTCGGTCGAGGAGACGATGGCCTGCCGCTTGCCGACGAACACCCGCAGGCCGAGATCGCCGGATTCGGAGCGCTCCAGCTTTTCGGTCTGGCCCAGCCGATGGGAAAGGGACACGGACGCGCTGTCGAACAGCACGGCATCGGCGGCATCCGCACCGGCGGCGCGCGCCTTGGCGATCAGGTCGTCCAGCAGATTCAGGACCCCGGACGAATCCGTCTTGTGCTGGTCGTTCGGCGAAACGGTCATCAGGCTCTCCGGTTGGTCTCCGTCCTGTCTACCAAATGGGACGGCGACGCGGAACGGGGAAGAGGCAAATTGCCCCCTCCCCGCTCCGCATCGCCAAGGAATGCCGTTTCCGGTTGCGGATCAGGCCAGTTCGCGACGGGCCGCCTGGGTGTTCAGCGCCGGAACCTTCAGCGCGAAGGCGCCCTCACCCAGCAGCGACTGCACCACCAGCAGGACCGTCCAGAAGGCCGGGAACTCCCAACCGCCGCCCTGCGAATTGAACACCCAGCCATTGCCGACATGCTGCAGCGTGGCGCCGATCATGATCGGCAGCAGGGCCAGCGCGATCCAGCGGGTATAGACACCGGCGATCAGCAACAGCCCGCCGCCGATCTCGCCCAGGATCACCAGATAGGCGAAGAAGCCGGGATAGCCGATGCTCTCGAAATAACCGACGGTGCCGGGGATGGTGAAGGTCAGCACCTTCAGCACAAGGCCATGGGCCAGGAACAGCAAGCCGAGGCCGACGCGCAGCAGGAAGGCGGCATAGGGGGCGGTGCGATTGTCGATCATGGTCAGGGTCTCCTCGATCAGAGTGGCCGGTGAGGGCCGCGTTTCGTCTGAAGAGGAGATTAGCCGGATCGGCCTGTGCGATAATCAGCGGAGTTGATGAAGGTTTGTTGCGGGATTGGAGACAATCGGTGAGGCATAATGCCCTCTCCCGCCCCGGGAGAGGGAGGGGACCCACGAAGTGGGGAGGGTGAGGGGCATTCCGGACATGGAGTCCTGATCCTTGCCTTACCCCTCACCCTTCCCACCGCTTCGCGGCGGGCCCCTTCCCTCTCCCGGGACGGGAGAGGGAGCAAGCTTCACGCACCTCACCCACGCTTCCATGTCGTGCCCTGCGGACCGTCTTCCAGCACGATTCCCTTGTCGGCCAGTTCCTTGCGGATACGGTCGGCCTCGGCGAAGTTCTTCCCCGCGCGGGCGGCCTTGCGGTCGGCGATCAGCTGCTCGACGTCGGCATCGCTCAGCCCTTCGGCACCGCCGCCGGCCGGTGCCCAGCGGAACCACGCCTCCGGGTCCTGCTGCAACAGGCCGAGCTGCTGGCCGGCCGCCAGCAGGGCACCCTTGGCCGCAGCCTTCTCAGCGTCGCTCTTCGCCTTGTTCACCGCGGTTGCCAGCTCGTGCAGATGTGCGATGGCAAGCGGGCTGTTCAGGTCGTCCTCCAGCGCCGCCAGCACGTCGAAGGGCAGCTCGGCCGCCATCGGCACTGGTTCGCCACGCAAGGCCTGATACCAGCGGTCGAGCGCACCCTTGGCCTGCCGGATGCCCTCGCGGGTGAAGTCCAGCGGCTGGCGATAATGCGCGCTCAGCAGGGTCAGGCGGATCGCCTCGCCGGGGAACTCGTCCAGCAGGTCGTGAACGGTGAAGAAGTTGCCGAGCGACTTCGACATCTTCTCGCCTTCGACCGTCACGAAGCCGTTATGGACCCAGGTGCGGGCCAGCCGGTCGGTGCCATTGGCGCAGCAGCTCTGCGCGATCTCGTTCTCATGGTGCGGGAAGATGAGGTCCAGCCCGCCGCCATGGATGTCGAAGGTCACGCCCAGATGCTCCTTCGCCATGGCGGAGCATTCGATATGCCAGCCCGGACGGCCGCGGCCCCACGGGCTGTCCCAGCCGGGCTGGTCGGGCGCGCTGGGCTTCCACAGCACGAAGTCGGAGGTATCGCGCTTGTAGGGAGCCACCTCCACCCGCGCGCCGGCGATCATGTCATCCAACGACCGGCGGGACAGCTGGCCATAGCTGGGCATCGACGGCACCGAGAACAGCACATGCCCTTCCGCGGCATAGGCGTTGCCGCGTTCGATCAGCGTGGCGATCAGCGCGATCATCTGGCCGATATGCTGGGTCGCCCGCGGCTCGATGGTCGGGCGCAGGGCGTTCAGCGCGTCCATGTCGGCATGGAACAGGTCGGTGGTGCGCGCGGTCAGCGCGTCGATCGGCTCGCCGCTGTCCCGCGCGCGGTCGATGATCTTGTCGTCCACATCGGTGATGTTGCGGACATAGGTCACCGCCGGATAGAGCCGTGACAGCAGCCGGAACAGCAGGTCGAACACCACCACCGGCCGGGCGTTGCCGATGTGGGCGGTATCGTAGACGGTCGGACCACAGACATACATGCCGACATGGTCCGGGCGAAGCGGCTCGAAGCGCTCCTTACGGCGGGTCAGCGTGTTGTAGAGGTCCAACGGCACGGTCCGAACTCCTGAATAAATATGGGTGTCAGGCGGTTTCGCCGGCCAGTCGCCGGAGGCTGCGCGCCCGTCCGATCAGGGGTAGCAGGTTCTTCAATTCCGGTCCATGGTCGCGCCCGGTCAGCGCCCGGCGCAGAGGAAGGAAGAGATCCTTGCCCTTGCGCCCCGTCGCCCCCTTCACCGCAGCGGTCCAGGCGCCCCAGGTGCCGAGGTCCCACGGCTCGTCGGGCAGCAGCGCCGCCGCCTGGGCCAGGAAAGCGGCATCCTCCACCACCGGCGTCACCGGCGCATGGGTCACCGCCCACCAGTCGCGTGCGTCGCTCAGCCGCGCCAGATTGGGCCGCACCGCCTCCCAGAAGGCGGAGTCGGCGCCGGTCAGGCCGAGACCTTCCAGCCGGGAGGCCACCGCCTCGAAGGGCGTCAAGTGCAGGATGCGGGCGTTCAGCCGGCCCAGTTCGTCCGGATCGAACTTCGGCGTGCCGCGGGCGATCTTCGACAAGTCGAATTCCGCCACCAGCTCGTCGAGCGTCAACCGCGCCTCGATGGGATCGGAGGTGCCGAGCTTCGCCAACAGGCTGTTGACCGCCATCGGCTCGATGCCGTCCTCGTCGCGCAGGCTGCCGACCGACAGGCTGCCCAGCCGCTTCGACAGCCCCTGCCCGCCGGCATCGGTCAGCAGCGGCAGATGGGCGAAGGACGGCACCGCGGCACCCAGCGCCTCGCCCAGGGCTTCAAAGATCTGGATCTGCACCGCGGTGTTGGCGACATGGTCCTCGCCGCGGATGATGTGGGTGATGGCGAAATCGGCGTCGTCGACCACGCTGGTCAGGGTGTAGAGCGGCCGGCCATCCTCGCGGATCAGCACAGGGTCGCTCAGCGCCGTGCCCTCGAACCGCACCGGCCCGCGGACCAGATCGGTCCATTCCACCGGAGTCGGGTTCAGCTTGAAGCGCCAATGGGGCTTGCGCCCCTCCCCTTCCAGCCGCGCGCGATCCTCGTCGGTCAGGCGCAGGGCGGCGCGGTCGTAGATCGGGGGGCGGCCCTGCGACACCAGACTGGCGCGCTTGAGGTTCAGCTCCTCCGGCGTCTCGTAGCAGGGATAGAGCCGGCCGGCCGCCTTCAGCGCCGCAGCCGCCTCGTCATAGCGCGGATAGCGGTCGCTTTCGCGGGCGAAACGATCCCAGCTCAAGCCAAGCCACGTCAGATCGGCGGCGATGGCGTCGGCGAACTCCTGGGTGGAGCGTTCCTCGTCGGTGTCGTCCAGCCGGAACATGAAGCTGCCGCCGGTCTTGCGCGCGAACAGCCAGTTGACGAGCGCGAGGCGCACATTGCCGACATGGATGCGGCCGGTCGGGCTGGGGGCGAAACGGACGGCGGTGGACATGGCTGGACTCGGGTTGCGGACGGGACAGGCGGGCAGTCCTAGCACGGCCGGTGCGCCTTCCGAAAGCGGTCCGCACTCCCGGATGCAGGCTCAGGGGCGTTCCCCGGCGCCCGGCGCGGCAGGGTCGACCGGCGCCGCCTCGTCCCAATCGCCCAGCGCCCGGAGCAGCGACCGCACCTGACGGTTCAGCGAACCGATCTGCGCCAGATCCATCCCCGACCGCTCTACCAGCGTCCGGCTCAGGCAGGCGCTTTCATCCACCATCGCGCGGCCGGCATCGGTCAGCCAGACCTGAACCTGCCGTTCATCCATCCGGCTGCGCCGCCGTTCGACCAACCCCGCCTGCTCCAGCCGCTTCACCGGCGGCGTGACCGTGCTGGATTCCAGCGCCAGCCTTTCGGCGATCGCTCCGACGGTCGCGCCATCCGCCTCCCCCAGCACATTCAGGATGAGGTACTGCGGATATGTGATTCCCATGGCGTCCAGCATCGGCTTGTAGGTGCGGGTGATGGCCATGCTGGTCATATAGAGGGCGAAGCAGAGCTGGTCGTCCAACGGAACGCGGTACGGGACCGGGGGGGAATTTTCGGACGGTGCGGACAAGGGGCGTCCTCCTGACTGATCGGGTCCGGCATTCTTACCACCGGGATAGATATCGCGATAACGATTTGTCTGGACAAGCCCCAGCCTGAGGTGTAGGGATTTGCTTATCGCGATAAACGATATCGCAAAATCTTTCCCCGGGAGATCGACATGACCTCGTTGAAGACCGGCGCCTCGCGGCGCGGCATGCTGACTGCTGGCCTGGGCCTTTCCGCCACCGCCGCCGCCCTGCCCTTCGTCCAGACCGCCCAGGCGGCCCAATCGACCACGGCGTCCGCATCGGGCGCGAAGAGGATGGGCAGCGGCACGGTCACGGCAAAGGACGGCACGCAGATTTTCTACAAGGACTGGGGATCGGGTCAGCCGATCGTCTTCCATCATGGCTGGCCGCTGTCTTCGGACGACTGGGATGCCCAGATGCTGTATTTCGTGTCGCAGGGCTTCCGGGTCATCGCCCATGACCGGCGTGGTCATGGCCGGTCGACGCAGACCGCCACCGGCAACGACATGGACACCTACGCCGACGATGTCGCCACCCTGGCCGCCCATCTCGGCCTGAAGAACGCCATCCACATCGGTCATTCGACCGGCGGCGGCGAAGTGGCCCGCTATGTCGCGCGGCATGGCGGCAATGGGCGGGTGGCGAAAGCCGTGCTGATCGGAGCGGTGACGCCGATCATGCTGAAGACCGCGGCCAATCCCGGCGGCCTGCCGCTGGAGGTGTTCGACGGCTTCCGCGCCGCACTGGCCGCCAACCGCGCGCAGTTCTTCCGCGACATCCCCTCCGGCCCCTTCTATGGCTTCAACCGTGACGGCGCGAAGGTTTCGCAGGGTTTGATCGACAATTGGTGGCGGCAGGGCATGATGGGCGGAGCCAAGGCTCACTATGATTGCATCAAGGCATTCTCCGAAACCGACTTCACCGAGGATCTGAAGAAGATCGACATTCCGGTCCTGGTGATGCACGGCGACGATGACCAGATCGTGCCCGTCGCCGATTCCGCCCTGCTGGCGGTCAAGCTGCTGCGGAAAGGGACATTGAAGGTCTATCCGGGCCTCCCGCACGGCATGGCCTCCACCCACGCCGACATCATCAACCGGGATCTGCTGGCGTTCATCAAGGGCTGATGCCGTCCCGCGAAAGCTCCGGACAGCGTTCGGAGCTTT
This sequence comes from Azospirillum sp. TSO5, assembly GCF_003116065.1. Classification (NCBI taxonomy): domain Bacteria; kingdom Pseudomonadati; phylum Pseudomonadota; class Alphaproteobacteria; order Rhodospirillales; family Azospirillaceae; genus Azospirillum; species Azospirillum sp. TSO5. The sequence goes on from NZ_LGQY01000009.1 coordinate 23,549, forward strand.
CGCCGGCTCCCGGCTCCGGCTCCTGGCCCCGGCTGCCCGAAGGGAGCGTTAGGTGAAGGCAAGACTCCTGGGGTAGCGTGGCGGCAAAGCCAACCCCCGGAGAGTTTCCATGGCAGAGAAAAGCTTGCGCATCGGCGTCGTGCTGTCGGGCTGCGGCGTGTATGACGGTGCGGAAATCCACGAGGCGGTCTGCACCCTGCTGGCCATCGCCAAAATGGGCGCGGTTGCGGTGTGCTACGCCCCCGACATTCCGCAGGCCCATGTCGTCAACCACCTGACCGGCCAGGAGACCGGTGAGAGCCGCAATGTGCTGGTCGAATCGGCCCGTATCGCCCGCGGCAAGATCACCGCGCTCAGCGAGTTCTCGGCCGGCGACGTCGATGCGCTGATTTTCCCCGGCGGTTTCGGCGCCGCCAAGAATCTCAGCGACTTCGCCTTCAAGGGCGCCGACTGCTCGGTCAACCCGCAGGTGGTGGCCGCGGTCGCCGCCATGCGCGCGGCCGGCAAGCCGATCGGCGCGCTGTGCATCGCGCCGGCCATCCTCGCCAAGATCCTGGGCCAGCAGAGCGTCGAACTGACCATCGGCAGCGATCCCGGCACCGCCGCCGCGCTGGAGTCGATGGGCGCCGTCCACCGCACCACCAGCCATGGCGAGGTCGTGGTCGACCGCGGCCTGAAGGTCGTCACCTCGCCCTGCTACATGCTGGACGCCAATCTTGCCCAGATCGCCGAGGGCGCTGAGAATACTGTCAAGGCTCTGGTCGATCTGGTGAAGTGACCAAGTGAAAATGGTGGACGAAGGGGGTAGCGATACCTCCTTTGTCACCAGCAATGTCACAAAGCTGAGCAATAATTCATTAACCGCCTTCCCACACCCTTTGCCTCAGCTTCTTTTCTATCAGGCGAGGGTTGACGATGACCTGCATTGTGGGATTGGTGGACGGCGACCGGGTGTGGATGGGTGGTGACAGCGCCGGAGTGAACGGCCTGGACATCACGGTGCGCGCCGACACCAAGGTGTTCCGCAATGGCGACAGCCTGATCGGCTTCACCAGTTCCTTCCGCATGGGCCAGCTGCTGCATTACCGGCTGGAGGTTCCGCCGCGTGAGCACGACGCCGACCTGTTCCGCTATATGGTCGTGGACTTCGTCGATGCGGTGCGCAACTGCCTGAAGGATGGCGGTTACGCCCACCGCTCCAACGATGTGGAGACCGGCGGCACCTTCATGGTCGGGCTGGAAGGCCGGCTGTTCACCGTGCAGTCCGACTATCAGGTCGGGGAGGCGGTGCGCGGCTACCACGCCATCGGCTGCGGGTCGGACTATGCGCTGGGTTCGCTGGCGTCCACCATCGGCCAGCCGCCGGAAGAGCGCGTGCTGAAGGCCCTGGAATGCGCCGAACTGTTCAACGGCGGCGTCCGCGCCCCCTTCACCATTCAGTCCAGCCTGCGCCGTCCGCAATTGGCGCTGACCGAAGCGGCGTGAACTCCCCTGGCCTTCGCCCCCAAACCTTCGACCAAAGTCGAAAGCAGCGGCCAAGGCTGGGCTCTGGTCATCCAAAGCATCGTGGCGTATGAACCCGTGTCCTGCTGCAGTGCGGGACAGGGAATAACCACAAAAAACTTGGGTGATAGAGATGACGGACCAAGCGGTTACCGCCGATGCTTATCTCGGTGAAGACGAGAACCCGGCTGGGTTGCTGAGCAATTGGGGAAATTCGCCCCTCTTCGTCTTTCCGGCGATGCTGCTGATTTTCATCATGCCGCTGGCAATCATCTTCCATCCGACCTGGGTGGTGCTGCCGGCCGTGCTGTGGACCTTCGGCATGATCGCCACGATCATCAAGCTGACGCGCGGCTGAAGCCGGCGCGGATGCGAAGGGGGGAAGGGGGACTGCTCCCCCTTCCCCCCCCCGCACTACATCAAGTCGATGAAGCCGCCGGCAATCGGAAAGCGACGCAGCCGCGCGACCGACCGGCGGGAAATCCGCGGCCCCGGCGGAGCCCTGCGGCGCCCCGCTTCCGCCTGCACCACCAGCCGCCAGACCGTCTCCACCGTCTCCGCCGCATGGCCACGCCCGGCAAGGTCGGCCGGCGACAGCCCGCCGTCGAGCAGGCCGGCCAGCAGATCGTCCAGCGCCTCCACCGGCGGCAGTCCGGCCGGAGTTTCGGCCTTCAGCCGGCGCGCCAGCACCCGTTCCGGAACCACCCGCCCCGCCGGGCCGCGCGATCCCGCCGGCTGGTTGGCATTGCGCCAGCGCGCCAGTTCCAGAACCGCGGTCTTCGGCATGTCGGACAGCACTGCATAGCCGCAGCCCGCCTCATCCATCGCAAGGCCGAGAAGCCGGTCAGTCCGGTCCGCGGTCGACAGCAGCAGGGCGCCCATCCGCTCCGCCAACACCGCCAGGGTCGCGCCCCGCAGGCGGGCATGCAGCCGGTCGGCCGCCGCGGCCGACTCGCGCCCGGCAAAGGCCGGGGCCAGCAGCGAGTCGGCGGCTTTGAGCACCGGTGCCAGCGCGACATTGTCCAGGCGGCAGCCCAGCAACTCGACGATCTCCGCCGTATCGGCCAAGCTATCGGCCAGGCCATCGGCCGAGGCCCCTGCCTCGCCGGCCGGCAGCGGAGCCCGCACGGCGAGTACCCGCTCCGGCCCCAGCGCGTCGACCGCCAGCGCCGCGACCAGCGCCGAGTCCAGCCCGCCGGTCAGCCCGACCACCACGCCCGGCGCGCCGCTTTTCGTTACGGCATCGTGCAGGCCCAGCATCAGCGCCGTGTAAAGCGCCTCCGTCCCCTCGGCCGGAGCAATCGTTTCGGCCTCGGAACTGTCCCAGCCGTCGTCGGCTCCGCGTTCCCACCGGGTCAGCAGCAGATGTTCGGCGAACAGCGGAGCCTGGGCGACCAGCCGGCCACCTGGGGCGAGCGCGAAGCTGCCGCCATCGAACACCCGCTCCTCCTGCCCCCCGACGAGATTCACCGCAACGAGAGGCAATCCGCCTTCCACCACCCGCGCGACGGCGGCCTGCACCCGTTCATCGGCGCGGCCAGGGGCGAAGGGGCCGGCCAGCATCGCGACCAGAAGTTCGGCCCCGCTCTCCGCCAGGGTCTCCGCCACGTCGCCGGTCACCAGATCGCCGCCGATCAGCAAGCCGATCCGCACCCCGCGGATATTGATCGGGCCGGGCATCGGACCGCTATCGAAACGGTCCTCCTCCGGTGCACCGATCTCGCCCGCATCCGTTACGGCCTGGAAACGAACGGCGGCGAGCTTGCCGCCGTCCAGCAGCAAAGCGGCATTGTGACGCCCCTTGCCCTCCCGCCAGGGGGCGGCGACCAGCAGGGCGGGGCCGCCGTCGGCGGTGACGTCCGCCAGCACCCGCACCGTCTCCTCCACCGCGTCGAGGAAGGCGGGAAGCGCCGCCAAGTCGAGAAGCGGGGCGCCGGACAACGCGCCGGCGGGACAGATGACGAGGTCGGCGCCGCGGGCCGCGGCCTGCGCCCGCGCGGCACGGATCAGGCCGGCATTCGCAGTGAGGTCGCCCGCGGTCGGGTTGATCTGGGCGAGCGCGATGGACAGGCGATCGGTCATGATGGTCGGCTTCCTTCTGGCGGGTCCTTTTCCGGCAAGGGTAGCAGCGCCTCACCTGCGGCGAAAGCCGCCGCTCGTCGCAGATCATCACGCAGGCGGAACAAATGGCGGTAAGACATGGGATGAAGTTCCACAGTCGCGATCAATTAGTAAGGTAACGAATTTATTTCAATTATTGAAAGAAAATCGCGAAATTAAGAAATGGTAAAGGTTGCCGGCGCCATGCTTCCTCTTGCGCACAAACAACGCGATGCGGGGGCATCCATGTACTACGCGGAGCTCAGCGGCCCGAACGGCAAACCGTCGGTGCTGTCCACGGCTGTGCAGAACGGTTCGTCAAAGACGGCTGGCACGGCGAAGGACGGGCTGGCCAAATCGGACGCGAAACCGGTGGACGGCGACAAGAAGACACAGTCGCCGGCCTACACCATCAGCCAGTCGATGGAATCGCTGCTGGACAGCATGACCGGCAAAGGCGGCGCCCAGGCGGCGGGGGGCGGCGGCGGCGGGCTGGCCTCGGCCAACAGCGGCGTGGATCGCGCCAAGCAGGCGCAATCGCTGATGCAGTCGGCGCTGGACCACGGCAAGGGTCTGGCCGGCATGTTCGGCAAGGGCATCGACGCGCTGAAGCAGGGGCTGGGCGATACGCTGAGCGCCCTGGGCGTTCCGCAGAACCGCATCGACGATGCCGTGAAGGGGTTCGGCGACGGCCTGAAGTCCAAGCTCGACGGCATGAACCTCAGCGATGTGTCGGTGGACATGCAGGCCACCCAGTCGCAATGGTCGATCGAGTCGCACGGGATCGACCTGGAAATCCAGGACGGCGATCGCAGCGTCAAGATTTCCTTCGCGAAATCGACCCTGGACTTCCGCCGCGACGACCAACGTCTGCAGGCGTCGCTGGGCAAGGGCGGTGACATGGCGCTGAGCGCCACCGGCATGACCACCACCGCCACCGGCAAATCCACCGGCATGATCGTCCGCTCCGAAGGTTTCAGCGAGGATGAGATCAAGGACATCCTCGGCAAGCTGAACGACATGGCCGCCAAGAGCGGCGGCGGCGATGGGATGAAGGGGCTGGCGGTGCTGAAACCGACCACGTCGAAGGACGGCGTCACCCACCTGACCCTCGACCTGTCCACGCCGATTGCAGGGCTGTCGACCGGGAAGGGCGGCTCGGCGGACGGTGCGGCGACCGCTGCAACGGCCGGCACGTCCGCAAAGCCGCAGGGCGTCAACCTGACCGCCTGATCCGGTTTTCAGCGTTTATTGTCACAGCACCGGCCCGGAACCGTCCGGACCGGTGCTTGCCCATGCGGGATGGCTTCTTTACAAGCGGTCGCGGTGGCGGCCCCAGGGCCGTGCACTGTCCGTCCTCCCGGAACCATCGCCCGGATGAACGCCATGACCGACCGCGACACACTGCTGGCCCTGAACCAAGCCTTCTACCGGGCCTTCACCAATCGCGACTCCGCCGCGATGGAAGCCCTGTGGGCGGAAACGCTGCCCGTCTCCTGCATCCATCCCGGCTGGACCGCCCTGTTCGGGCGCGACGCCGTGCTGACCAGCTGGCGGGACGTGCTGCGCACGCCCAGCGGCATCGTCGTCGAGGCGCGGAACGAGCGCGTGACCCTGCATGGCGACACCGCCCTGGTGGTCTGCGAGGAAACGCTGGGCGACGCCGTGCTGGCCGCCACCAACCTGTTCGCCCGCGAAAAGGGCAGCTGGCGCCTTGCCCATCATCAGGCCGGCCCCATTGCCCACGCCCGCGCCGACGTCGAGATTCCGGCCAAGCCGCCGCGCCGCCTGCACTGATCGATTTCGGCCCTCAGGGCAGGCTCGCCACCTCCGGCCGCGCTTCCAGGCGGCGGACGAGGTCGATGACCACATGGTCGGCGGTGACCTGATCGGGGTCGCTGTTGGTCAGCGCCACGACGCCCCAGCGGTGCGCCTTCGAGAAGGCGATATAGGCATTGAAGCCGCCGGTGGAGCCGGAATGCCAATGGATCGGCGTGCCGTCCGTGGCCCAGGCGACGAACCAGCCGAGCGCCATCGCCCCGCTTCCCAGGCTTCCCGGCTCGGCCAGCGACCGGCCGTCCACCTGCACCGACTGCGCCAGCGCCAGGGTGGCCGCCACCGGCGGGGCACAGCCATGGCCGTCCGGCCCGGCAGCCGCACCCGCCGGGCAGTCACCGAGATTGGCGGACAGCCAGCGCAGCAGATCGTCGGCCGAGGAGTAGAGGCCGAAGGCGGGCAGCATCGCCGGCGCCTCCCAATCCGGAACGACCCGGCCGCGGGCATGGCCGACGGCCTTGCGCGCCCGCTGCTCGGCGGTCGGATGCAGGGTGGTGTCGCGCATCCCGAAACGGTCGGTCACCACCCGCTTCAGCAGGGTCTCGTAAGGCTGGCCGGCCGCCGCCGACAGCGCCTCCCCCAGAACCGACATGCCGGCATTGGAATAGCTGAAGCGCACACCCGGCGGCACCGGCAGGTGATAGCCGGACAGCCAAAGCGCCAGTTCGCCGCGCGACAGCGGCTTGTAGGGATTGCGGGGGTCCTCCAGCCGGCTCCACGAGAAACGCGGAGTTTCCGGCACGTTGGGCAGACCGGCCGTGTGGGTGGCGAGGTCGCGCAGCCGGATCGGCCGGCCCTCATACTCCGGCACATGGGCGACCGGCACCGGGCCGACGCGGCGCAGATGGTGCTGCAGCGGATCGGCGGGATCGACCCGGCCCTCCCGCATCAGCTCCGCCATGATGGTGCCGGTGAAGGGCTTGGTCAGAGAGGCGATCTGGAACAGGGTGCGCCCATCGGGCGGCCCACCGTCCGGGCGGCCGGCATCGCCGCGCCCGATCACCAGCGTCCGGCCGTCGCGGATCACGCCGACAACCAGACTGCCGTCACCGGCCGGCGGCCGGCGGTCCTCCACCGCGCGGGTCAGGTCGTCCACCAACCGGTCGGAAATCCGGTCCAGGCCGATGGCCCCGGTCGGGCCGAGCGGAACGCTCCACAGCAGCAGACACAAAACGCCCCAGAGCAGCCTGCGCCGCATCCCCGCCTCCGCCCGGCCTCAATCGAGAGTACGGAGAGAGTGGGCGGACGTACGGCAGGCGGACAGGTCCGCGAAGGGCGATGCGGCGAAAGACGGGGCGGGAGCCGCCGGGGTACTCCCCAACCGCCCCGCCACCGCCCAACCGGTCGGGCTTGGCAGAGCGGGGATGGTTATTCGGTGGGAATGTCGGCCCTGGGCGGGCGGCGGTCCTTGACGATGGACAGCGGAACGTCGTCGGCCGCGATCTCCAGGATCGGATGGCCGTCCAGCAGCGACGGACAGCGCTTCACCTGGGTGAAGGCCAGGAAGAAGTCGGCCTTGCGCCAGTCCGGCTCGATCCCGTTCACCAGACGCAGCCAGGGCGGCAGTTCGAACCGCACCGCCAGCGTGTTGCCGCAGACGGTCAGCGTGTACTGGCGCGGTGGCGCGTGGCCGTCATTCTCGCGCTCGACATACTCGATCAGTTCCTGCAGCGCCTCGTGCAGCGAGTTGCCCCAGTAGTCCAGCTCGAACTTGCCGTCGGCGCCCCGTACGCCTCCGACGAACTGGTTGTAGTACACGTACTGGTTCGGGTGCATGGCGCCCAGCTGCCACGCGTACACCACGCCGACCACGGTCATCGCCGCGGCGAAGGTCTGCCCAAGCGCCCGGCCGCCGCGCTGGCACAGGCTCCACAGCCGGTCGGCGGCGATGGCGGCCATGACGACCATGGGCGGGGCCAGGAACAGGAAATGGCGGATGCCGTTGTAGACCGACGGCCGCATCAGCACGAACAGCAGGATCGGCAGGAAGCCCGCCAGAACCAGCGGCGTGTAGCGGACGACCGTGAAGGCGCCGGTCCGTCGCCAGCCGCCGCGCGCCAGCCAGACCGCCGCCATCACCACCGCCACCCCGACGCCGATCACCACCGCCTCCGGCAGCTTCACCGCCAGATAGACCGGCAGGTACAGCGCGGGCGGCGCGTTGGAATGGACCAGCTCGCCCATGAACAGCGTCTGGATGTCGATGGGGAAATGGGAGACGACGCGCAGGGCCTCCAGCGGGTTGCGGAACGGCCGCTGCACCACCCAGGGCCAGAACACCGCCATGATGACATAGGCGACGGGAATTGCCGGCCACAGCGACAGGAAGGCGCGCCGCGCATCGACCAGCGCCCAGCGCCGGCCCTCCTGCTGCGTCACCAGCGCGAAATGCAAAGCCATGGCGACCGCCAGATAGAATCCGGCCAACACCGCGCCGACACGGATCGCCAGCGTCAGGCCCAGCACCAGCCCGAACTTCAGCACCGCACTGCGGCTCGGCCGCGGCATCTGCTTCAGGATGCGGGTGGCGAAATAGAGCGTCCACACCATGCCGGCCGCGAAGGGCACGTCCTTGGTGTTGTTGAACATGGCGCCGTAATAGACACCGCTCAGCGACAGCAGAGCCGCGGCGATGAAGCCGGCGCGCGGACCGGCCAGCAGCCGGGTGTAGCGCCAAGTGCCGGCGATGCCCAGCACGCCGACCAGCGCGCAGAGCAGGTGCCGCGTCTCATACTCCTCGAAGGGAGAGAAGGGCACGATCACGGCGGTGACGAGGTCGAAAAGCCCGCCGTAATAGGCCAGATCCTTGAAATGGAAGGCCGACCGGTCCTGGAAGCCGCTGAGATAGTAGGACAGCAGCTTCTTGCCGTAGATGTGCTGCACCTCCTCGTCCGTGCTGATGCCGTAGCTGAGGAAGGTCAGTGCCGCGAGGATCAGCAGGCCGAGCAGAAGCGCACGCGACAGCCCGTCCCACAGGGCCGCCTCGCCGCGCGGCAGCACGACGCCGGCGGCGCCGTTGGTGGACGGCGCGGCCGTCGCCACGCCGGGGCGGCGGGTGGAGGAGGCGGTGCCGCCAACGGCATCCCCGTCGCCGTGCAGGCCGGTCTCGACGCTCATCGGCGCGGCTCCCGTCCCACCGTTCCGCCGACGGGATCGAACTCATGCTCATCCCGGCCATCCGCCGGGCCGAAGCCGTGGGCCGATCGCACGATGAACAGCGGTCGCCCCTTCACCTCGGCGAAGACACGGCCGAGATAGTCGCCGATGATGCCCAGCGTGATCAGCTGGATGCCGCCCAAAAACAGCACCGCGACCAGCAGCGATTCATAGCCCGGCACGTCGATGCCGTGGACCAGCGTGCGGATCAGGCGGATCAGGATATAGACGAAGGCGACGCCCGACACCGCCATCCCGACCAGGCTCCACACCCGCAGGGGGAAGGTGGAGAAGGCGGTCAGCCCGTCGAAGGACAGGCGCAGCAGCTTGACGAAGCCCCATTTGGTGTCGCCGCCGGCGCGCTCCCCCTGTTCATAGGGGATCGCGGCCTGACGGAAGCCGACCCAGGCGAAGATGCCCTTCATGAAGCGCGTGCGCTCCGGCATCCGGTTGATGACCTCGACGACACGGCGGTCCATCAGGCGGAAATCGCCGACCTCGCGCGGCAGCTTGATCTCCGACAGATGGTCGAAGACCCAGTAGAACAGGCGGGCGAACAGCCGGTGTTTCAGGCTCTGGCCGACGCGGGCATGGCGCACCGCCACCACCACGTCGAACCCCTCGCGCCATTTGGCGATGAAGGATGGCAGCAGTTCCGGCGGATGCTGCAGGTCGGCGTCCATCGGCACCACGGCGTCGCCGGTGGTGTGGCTCAGGCCGGCGGACAGCGCCAGTTCCTTGCCGAAATTGCGCGACAGATCAACCACCTTCACCCGCGCTTCGCGGTCATGGACGTCCAGCAGCCGGTCGATGGTGTCGTCGCGGCTGCCGTCGTTGACACAGACCACCTCCCAATCCATGTCCAGCCCGTCCAGCACCGGGACCAGCCGGGCGAACAGGGCCTCGATGTTCGGCCCCTCGTTGTAGAAGGGGATGACGACCGACAGGCAGCCGCGTCGCGGGCGCCCCGACCTGTTCGCGGGAGGCCGGTTCGCCGATGGAACGACCTCGCCCTCAGGGCGGACGGGAGCGGTGCGGACCTCCGGGGAGGCCGCGGAAAGGGGCGCGTCGGGAATGGACATGGCCAGCCGTCGGGTCAAAGCGTCAGGGACCGGGAGATGAAGGGATCGGCGACGACCCCGGTCGGCCGCTGCGCCCTTCGGCATATATCACGATACGGGGAGATGTTCAAAATGCCTCTCCTGTGACCGCCACGGCACAAAAAATGGCCTGTCCGCCCGTGAAAGCGTCCGGGCGCCGGCCAGCCGCGGTCCGACGAAACAGGCAAACATCCGCCGTTGCCGTTTATTCCACTGCGGCGGAACGACCGCTTTCCCCTACGTCATCCATGGGTCTCTCCGGTTACCGGCTCACACAACCGCACCATAACGGCGTCTGTGGCACGCTTTCTGAAACAGGTCGCAATGCCTGACCTTTTCGGGTCGTCCCCGAACAAGCGTTGGGCAACGTCCCTGTGCCGACGGAGGTCTCGACCATGAGCCTTTTCAATCGCTTTTCCGTAGGAAGCAAGATCACCGCGGCCAGCGCCGGCATCCTGGTGTTCCTGGTGCTGATCGGCGGTATCGGCATTGCGGCCCTGTCGGAGGCCGGCGGCGCCGTGGACACCTACCGGCGGCTCGGTCAGCAGACCAACGAGCTGGGACGCATCCAGGCCCTGATGCTGGAGATGCGCCAGCAGGCTACCCGCTTCCTGCTGACCGGCGATGCGGAGGTCGGCGCCACTGTCCGCCGCACCGCGGAGGAGGCGGCACAGACCATCAACAAGGCCCGCGCCCTGTTCACCGACCCCGCCCTGCTGCAGACCGCCGACCATATGGCGCAGGAGATCGCCCAGTATAGGGAGGCCTTCTCCGCCACCATGGATTTCCAGGACCAGCGCAGCAAGGCCATTGCGGATCTGGACGAGATCGGGCCGCGGCTGGAAACCGCGCTGGACGGCATCATGGACAGCGCCAGCGCGGCGGGCGACACCGATGCCGCCTATCTGGCGGGCATGGCGCTGCGCCACATGCTGGCGGCCCGCATCTCTGCGACGCGCTACAATGTCGACGGCTCTCCGGCGCTGGCCAGCCAGACCCGGTCTCAGTTCACTGATGCCGCCAGCCGCGGCGGCGCGATGATGGCGAAGCTGACCGATCTGGACCGCCGCAAAATGGCGATGTCCTACACCGCCATGCTGCGCGTCTACATCAGCGGCTTCAATACCGTGGTGAAGGCCACGACCGAGCGCGACCGGCTGGTCAACGAGGTGCTGACCCCCGTCGGCGATTCCATCGCCAAAGAGGCGGAACAGCTGACGGAAGCCAGCGTCGGCCACCAGAAGGAGCTAGGCATGGCGACCGGCGCCTTCCTCGACAAGGCGCGCGGCGGGATGGTGCTTGCCTCGCTGATTGCCGTGGTCCTCGGGCTAGCGACGGCGCTGCTGATCGGCCGTGGCCTGTCGCGGCCGGTGGTGGCAATGACCGACCGCATGACCCGGCTGGCCGGCGGCGACCGCAGCGTCGACATCCCCGGCCTGGACCGCGCCGACGAGATCGGCGGCATGGCGACGGCCCTGCAGGTGTTCAAGGACAGTCTGATCGAGAGCGACCGGCTGGCCGAAGCCCAGCGCGCCGACCATGCGGCGCAACGTGGCCGCGGCGAACGCATCGACCGGCTGACCCAGGAGTTCGACCGGCTGGTGCTGGCGGCGCTGGGCCGGGTGTCGGCGGCGGCGACTCAGCTGCAGGCGACCGCCCAGACCATGTCGGCCACCGCGGAGCAGACCACCCGGCAGGCCGATGCGGTCGCCAGCGCATCCAATGAAGCGACCGGCAATGTGGAGACGGTGGCCGCCGCGACGGAGGAACTGACCGCCTCCATCGCCGAGATCGGCCGGCAGGTGGCGGAGAGCACCCGCATCGCCGGACAGGCGGTCGCCACCGCCGAGAAGACCGACGGCACCGTCCGCGGTCTGGTCGATGCCGCCCAGCGCATCGGCGAGGTGGTGCAGTTGATCACCGACATCGCCAGCCAGACCAACCTTCTCGCGCTGAACGCCACCATCGAGGCGGCGCGCGCCGGCGAGGCGGGCAAGGGCTTCGCCGTGGTGGCATCGGAGGTCAAGAACCTCGCCAGCCAGACGGCCAAGGCGACGGAGGAGATCGGCAGCCAGATCGCCGGGATTCAGGAGATCAGCCGGCAGGCCGCCGGCGCCATCGCCGAAATCGGCCGGGTGATCGCGGAGATCAGCCATATCTCCACCACCATCGCCGCCGCGGTGGAGGAACAGGGCACAGCCACCAAGGAGATCAGCCGCAACGTCCAGCAGGCGGCGCGCGGCACGCAGCAGGTGTCCGGCAACATCGCCGGCGTGTCGGAAGCCGCCGCCTCCACCGGCGACGCCTCGCGCGAAGTGCTGACCGCCGCCGACGGGCTGAATCACGAGGCAACCGACCTGCGCGGCTTCGTGTCGCGCTTCCTTGCCGAAATGCGCGCCGCGTAAGAAACGGTACCGATCTTCAGCGCTGCGGTGACAGTTATGGCGCCGGCAGGGCCCGAATGGACCGGGGCTTGCCGGCGCCCTTCTTCTGGCGGACAGCCCTGCTCCTTTGTCCGGTTACTTTCCCCTTGCGCCACGCTGCCCCCTTGGGCACATAGGCGCGATGATCCTGACCCCCATCGCCATCGACGACATGCCGAAGGCCATCGCCGCCTTCGACACCCATCTGGACGGCCATGCCCAAGCGCAGGCCGCCTTCCGCCGGATCGCCGCGACCTGGCCCGTACGGCCGGCGGACGAGCCGGGCGGCGGTGTCGATACGCCGGCCCACCGGGCCGACGCGGTGCGGCTGGCCCATGCCCACGGCATCGATACGCTGGACGAACCGCCCAGCCGCTCCTTCATGTGGGACGGCAAGGTGATCCGCACCGATGTCGAGGCGACGGTGATCGTGCATGAGGTGGCGCACTGGCTGTGCGCTGCGCCGGAGCGGCGGACGCTGATCGACTACGGCCTCGGCCCTGGCCCGGAGACCACCGCCCGCAAGGAAGCACGCGCCGACAAGCGCCTGTGCTTCGAGGACTGCATGCATGAGGAGCAGCAGACCTCCCTGCTCGGCGTGCTGTGGGAGGTCGAACTGGGCCAGCCGGGAATCCTGGCCTTCCTGGAACAGAACTGGATGGAGCATTGGGAGCGGCCGAGCACCGCCGCCTTCTTCATCCGTCACGCCGAGGAGTTGTTCACCCGCGGCCTGATCGACGCCGACGGCCGCCCGACGACCGCGCGCGACTGGGCGGATGCCCGGCAGGGCGCCCGGGTGCTTTCCCCCCAGCATTAGAAATCCATGCAGTGACCGCGTGCCGTCCGTCCGGGCCTCGGCTCACGGACGGCACCGTCGCGCCCGGGATGAGGTGCAGTCCGGAGAGCGGACTGTCAAAGCGCACTCTAGTCACTGAGCAGAAATGCGAAAGGCCGGCACCCGAAGGTCCGGCCTTTTGAGATCGCATGCTCCGGTGCAAAGACCGGATAAAACTGGAGCGGGCGAAGGGATTCGAACCCTCGACCCCAACCTTGGCAAGGTTGTGCTCTACCCCTGAGCTACGCCCGCGC
>NZ_LGQY01000075.1:0-36440 GCF_003116065.1 Azospirillum sp. TSO5
TGAACACCGTGCTCTTGCCGGCGCCGTTCGGGCCGATCAGCGCGTGGATGGTGCCGCGGCGAACCTGCAGGTTCACCTCCCGAACCGCCACGAACCCCTTGAACTCCTTCGTCAGGTTGCGCGCTTCCAGGATGATGTCGTCGGTGGGTCCGGTGGTCATTCCTGTCCTCTCCCGGTCTTGGGTCGGCCGTCCGGCGGCGGGCCGACATAGCGTGATGTCGGCCGCAGCATGCGTCCGGTCCGTTCCTGTTCGCGCACATGCGCCGCCCATCCGGCCGCGCGGCTGGCCGCGAAGAGCGGCGTGAAGCCGGCACGCGGCACACCGAGCGCTTCCAGCAGCAGGGCGGCGTAAAATTCCACATTGGTGTGCAGGGGCCGCTCAGGACGACGCGACGCCATCACCGAAAGAACCGTCCGCTCGACCGCTTCGGCAAAGGCGAGCCGACCCTCGGGTGCCCGGCTCGCGCCGGACCGCTGCAGAGCCAGCAGGCTGTCCTTCATGACATCGGCGCGAGGATCGCGGATATGGTAGGCCCGCGACCCGAAGCCCATCAGGCGCTCCCCCCGGTCGAGCGCATCCGTCACCCAGACGTCCGAATGGTCCGGCTCACCGATGGCGTCCAGCATGTCGAGGACGAGCCCCGGCGCACCACCATGCAGCGGCCCTTCCAGCGCGCCCAGTGCCGCCACGGCGGCGGCCGACAAGCCGCCTCCGGTCGAGGCGACCACGCGGGCGGTGAAGGTCGAGGCGTTCACACCATGATCGACCATCGCGACCAGATAGCGGTCCAGCGCCCGCATTTCCGCCTCGCCGACCGCGGCACCATGGATCATGCGCAGCAGATCGGCGGCATGCGGCAAGGAGCGGTCCGGCGCCACCGGGGTCTGTCCGTGAACCAGCCGAATGGCCGAAGCGGCGGCGACGGCGGCCCCCGCCACCAGCAGCAGCGGCGTCACCGCGCCTCCCGGCAGCGAGGCCAACAGGACGCGCTGAAGCTCGATCACCGTGAGATCGGACGGCATGGCCGCAAATTGGGGAGACAGCCGCGCGAAGGTTTCGCACCGCGCCTCCCCAAGCGCATCCGGGCTCATCTGCGCCGGGATCTCCGCGTCCCACAGAAGCGCCACGACGTCTTCATAGGACCGGTCGATCAGGTCGGGCAGTCGACGCCCACACATCACCATTTCACCCGTCGCCGGGTCGCCCCCGCTCAGGCTGGTTTCGGCGGCCGATATCCGCTCCATCGTCATGCTGTCCGGTAAGGGGGAAAGGGCGCCACCACCGGGAGGGCTGCGGCGGATTCGGTGGGAACCCTAAGCAATTCGCCCCCCGGCTCAACTTCATTTATGTAAGCAGCGCATTACCATCGGTTATGCTTCATCAGCCTCCGAGCCTTGCGGAGCGCCGCCTACATCTTCTTGACCAGGGGGCAGTCGCTTTCCGACAGTGGCCGGAAGGCGCGGTCGGCGGGAATGCTGCGGACCAGCTTGTAATAGTCCCAGGGCGACTTGGCCTCGGCCGGGGTCTTGACCTGGAAGAGATACATGTCGCGCAGCACCCGGCCGTCCTCGCGCACGGTGCCGTTCTTCGTCATGAAGTCGTTCACCGGGGTCTCCTTCATCGTCTTCATGACGGTGGGAGCGGCGTCGGTTCCGGCGGCCTTGATCGCCTTCAGGTAATGGCTGACCGCGCCGTAGACGCCGGCCTGGTAGAAGGTCGGCATCGCCTTGCGTTTCTCGAAGAAGCGCTTGGAGAAGGCGCGCGTCTCGTCGTTCATGTCCCAATAGAAGGGCGTCGTCAGCATGATGCCCTGCGTCGCCGGCAGGCCCAGCGCATGGACCTCGCTGATGGCGAGCAGCAGCGCCACGATGTTCTTGCCCGACTGGCCGAGCCCGAATTCCGCCGCCTGCTTGATGGCGTTCTGGGTGTCGGCACCGGCGGTGGCGAGCGCCACGACCTTGGCCGGCGAGGCCTGGGCCTGGAGCAGGAAGGAGGAGAAGTCGGCATTGTTGGCCGGCATCCTGACGCTTCCCACCACCTTGCCCTTCTGGCTTTCGACGACGGCGCCGGTGTCACGCTCCAGCGCGTGGCCGAAGGCATAGTCGGAGGTCAGGAAGTACCAGCTGTCGAAACCCGAGGCCACCACCGCTTCGCCGGTCACATGGGCCAGCGCATAGGTATCGTAGGTCCAGTGGATGCCGTTCGGCGTGCAGGCCTTGCCGGTCAGGTCAGAGCTGGCCGGCGAGGAGAAGATGGCGACGCGGTTCTTCTCCTTGGTGATCTGCTGCACCGCCAGCGCCACGGCGGAGTTCGGCACGTCCATGATGGCGTCGACCTGATCGACGTCGTACCAGCGCCGTGCCGTCGAGGCACCGACGTCGGCCTTGTTCTGGTGGTCGGCGAAGATCAGTTCGATCGGCGTGCCGTTGACGGCCCCGCCGAAATCCTCCACCGCCATCTGCGCGGCAGTGATCGAGCCTTGCCCGGTGCTGTCGGACAGCTGGCCCGACAGATCGGTCAGGATGCCGATCTTGATCTTGCCATCGCTGTAGGCGGCGCTTTGCGCGAGCGCCGGCTGGGACAAGGTGTGGGCAAACAGGCAGGCGGCGACGGCCGCCGTCACGGCGTAACGGTTCATCAGTTCCTCCCTAGGGCGTTTTTATGGATGGCCAGCTTTCTGGATGCTCAGCCGGCATCCCTGGACGCGGCGGCATGCTGGGCGGCCAGCCGGCCGAACACCGCGCCGCGCAGGACCGAGGTCGAGCCGGTGTAGACCTGGTGATAGAGGCCGACCGTCTCGCCTGCTGCATAGAGTCCCGGCATCGGCCGGCCGTTGCCGTCCAGCACACGGGCATCGACGTCCACTTTCAATCCGCCGAAGGTGAAGCAATTGGCCGAGACGATGGGGAAGGCGCGGAACGGACCCTTGGTCAGCGGACGCGCCCAGTTGGTCTTCGCCGGGTTCAGCCCGGTGGTCGCCAGACCGTCTACCCGCGTCGGGTCGAAGCGGGAGGCATCGGCGGGACAGGCGGTGTTGTAGGCGGCGACCGTCGCCAGCGTGGCGTCCAGCGGCAGACCCAGCTTGCCGATCAGGGCTTCGAGCGTCGGCGCCTCGATGGCCGGCACGTCGCTGCGGATGCTGGTGCGCCAGCGCGGGATGTCCTCCACCTGATCGTCGAACAGGACATAGGCGATCCCGTCCGGCTGATCGGCGACGATGCGGGTGATGTGGTCGTAGGTCGCGTCGGCGGTGCCCGGCGCCTCGTCGAGGAAGCGCTCGCCGCGCTTGTTGACCAGCACGCCATAGGGCCAGATGAAGATCACCGCTTCCGGCTGGCGCGACCGCGGGTCGACCGGTTCGGCATGGTAGGAGCCGAAATCGCCGGCCGCCGCCGCCCCGGCGTCAAGCGCCATGCGGATGCCTTCGCCCCGATTGTAGTAGCCGCCGCGCGCCACCGGCCGCACATGTTTGGCGCGCTGACCCATGTAGCGGGTCATCATCTCCGGATTGCCCTGATAACCGCCCGATGCCAGGATCGTCGACTGGCCGCGGATGGCGACGCGCAGCCCGTCCGTCCCGGTGGCATAGACGCCGCCGATGCGACCCTGGTCGTCGCGCAGCAGATCGAGCGCGGTGGTGCGGTAGAGCACGCGGGCGCCCAGCGCCTTCGCCTCCGCCATCAGGCGCTCGATCAGGGCGAGGCCGCCGCCCTGCGCCGCGATGCGCTGGGTGTTCTGGGTCAGCAGATAGATCGGCTGCGGTTCGAAACGCAGGCCGAAGCCCTTCAGCCAGGCGATGGTCGGCGTCACCCGCTCGGCGAAGCGGGAGATCACCTCCGGATCGGGGAAGGGGTGGGCCTTCACATAGTCCGGCCAATGCTCGTAGGGTTCGGCGGCGGCGGCCAGCACGTTGGGGTCGATGTTCAGCCCGGCATTTGCGGCGAAATGCTCCTCGAAATCGTCGGCGATCTCCGAATCGTTCTTCATCCGCATATAGGCTTCAGTCCAGCGCGAGTTTCCGCCGAAATCCTCCTCGGGCGCCCGCTCCAGCAGGGTGACCGACAGGCCGGCCTGCAGCGCCGTCACCGCCGCCGAAAGCCCGGCGATGCCGCAGCCGACGATGACCAGATCGCTGATCGCATGCTCAGACATCCGTGTTTCCTCCGTCATTTCTTTCCTCTCCCGACCTGTCCCGCATCATCCCGCGAGGCGCTGTTGGTTGCTGTCGGTTTCGCTGTCGGCGACGACGATTCCGGCCTCCGTCAACTGCTCGATCGCCGCCGGACCGTAGCCGAGTTCGGCCAGCACCGCGCGCGTGTCCTGACCGATGCGCGGCGGGTCACGGCGGATCACCAGATCGGTGTCCGCCACGTGGATCGGCAGCCGCGGCAGCGCGGTCCGCACCCCGTTGGGCAGGGTGGTCGGCATCAGCCCACCGGTCGCCCGCAGATGCGGATCCTCGAACAGATCCTCGGGCCGGGCGATGGGTGCGAAGGGAATGCGGGCGCGCTCGCACACCGACACCGCCTCGTCCATCGACAGGCTGCCGAACAGCCCGGTCAGCAGCGGCAACAGGCGCGGCCGGGCGGCGATGCGGTCGTTGTTGGTGCGGAAGTCCGGATCGTCGCGCAGGTCCGGCCGGTCGATAACGGCGCAGAAGCGCTCCCAATGGCTGTCGGTGGTGATGCCGACGAAGATCGGCCGGCCGCCGGCGGTGCGGAAGGTCTCATAGACCGCCCAGGCCGACACGCGCTCCGGCATCGGCGGAATCGGCCCGTCCGCCTGGGCGGCATAGCAGAGATGCTGCCCCATCAGGAACACCGTGGTCTCGAACAGGGCGGTTTCGATGGTCTGGCCCTTGCCGGTGTGCTCACGCTCGCGCAGTGCAACCAGGATGGCGATGACCGCGAACATGCCGCCGGTGATGTCCACGACCGAGGTGCCTGCCCGCAAAGGCCGACCGCTCGGCCCCGTCATATAGGCGAGGCCGGTCATCATCTGCACCACCTCGTCCAGCGCGAGGCGGCCGGCATAGGGGCCGTCGAGGAATCCCTTCAGGCTGGCATAGATCAGGCGCGGGTTGACGCGGGCCAGCGCGTCGGCGCCCAACCCCAGCCGTTCCATCGTGCCGGGGGCGAAATTCTCCACCAGCACATCGGCCTCGGCGACCAGACGGCGCGCGATGTCGCGGCCCTCCGGCGTCTTCAGGTCGACAGCGATGGAGCGTTTGTTGCGGTTGAAATAGCCGAAATAGCCGGTGCCGAAGCCTTTCAGATGGCGGGTCGGCTCGCCGTTCGGCACCGGCTCGATCTTCACCACGTCGGCACCGAGATCGGCGAGGATCATCGCGCAGGACGGCCCCATCACCGTGTGGCCGAAATCGAGGATCTTGACGCCGGCCAGGGGAAGCTTTTTGCCGAGGGGTTGGGCAGGGGATTGGTCGATCATGCGCCGTCTCCTGCAACCGGACGCGGCGACGCCCCGTCATAGCGGTAGGGAATGGACGGCGGCATCGGTCCCTTGATGCGGTCGCCCTGCTGCGACTGCTCCCAGGCGTGCGCCAGGATGCCGACCGAGCGCGACAGCACGAACAGCCCGCGCCCGAGCCCCGCCGGGAAGCCAAGTTCGGCGAAGACCACGGCGGTGGCGCCGTCGATGTTCATCGGCAGCCGCTTGCCCTTGCGCGCAGCAAGCGCATCCTCCACCGCGCGGCCGATGGCGGCGGCCTCTCCGGTCACGGCGCCCTCCCCTCTCGCCTCCTCGACCAGGGCCAGCAGCCGGCCGGCGCGCGGATCGACGGGATGGAAGCGATGGCCGAAGCCGGGGATATGCTCGCGCCGCTCCAGCCGGGCGGCGATCTCGCTCTCCGCCGCCCCGGCCACGGACATGCCGTCCACCATGCGGGCGGCGACGGCGGCGTACAGCTCCATGCATTGCTGGCCGGCGCCGCCATGGACGTCGCCCAGCGCATTGATGCCAGACGCCATGGCGTTGTTCAGTCCGACACCGCAGGTGGCAGCCATACGGGCTGTGGCGATGGACGGCGCCTGAGGACCGTGGTCCACCGCCGCCACCAGTGCTGCACCCAACAGCCGGCCCTGCGCCGGTGTCGGCAACTCGCCGCGCAGCATCAACCAGACCATGTCGGGGAAGCCGATCGTGCCGATCAACTCCTCGATGGCGTAGCCGCGCACCCGGATCGAGCCCGGATGGATGTCGATGATCGATGTCCGCCACCAGCCGGTGGCGCTATCGATGGTCGCTTCGGACATGGGAATGCTCCCGGAGGGCTCCCTTCGCAGGCCCGGCCTCAGCCGAGCACGAAGGGGTTTGCGCGGTTGGGTTTGGTGGTGATCCAGACACTCTTGGTCTGGAGATATTCCTTGATCGCCTCCACGCCGCCTTCGCGGCCGAGGCCGGAGCGCTTGTAGCCGCCGAAGGGCGTGGTGAAACTGGTGGAGCGGTAGTTGTTCACCCACACCGTCCCGGCGCGCAGCCGGTCGACGCAGTACATCGCGCGGTGCAGGTCGCGCGTCCAGACGCCGGCCGCCAGACCGAATTCGACGTCGTTGGCGATGCGCAGCGCATCGTCCTCGTCCTCGAAGGGAATGACGCACAGGACCGGGCCGAACACCTCCTCCTGGGCGATGCGCATGTCGTTGCGCACCTGCGTGAAGATGGTCGGCGCCACGAACTGTCCCTGGCCGTACTCCGGCCCCGACAGGGCATGGCCGCCGAGCGCGCAGACCGCGCCCTCCTCCTTCGCCATGGCGATCATCCGCAGGATCTTCTCCCATTGCGGACGGGTGGCGATGGGACCGATCTGCGTGTCCATCTTCGACGGGTCGCCGATGCGCGCCTCACCGGCGGCCGCCACCAGCTTCTCGATGAAGGCGTCGTGGATGGTCTTCTGGACCAACAGGCGCGAGCCGGCCATACAGGTCTGACCCGAGGCGCCGAACACGCCGGAGATGGCCCCCTTCACCGCCTGGTCGAGATCGGCGTCGTCGAAGACGATGTTCGGCGACTTGCCGCCCAGTTCCAGCGTCACCTTCTTCAGGCCTGGCGCCGCGGCCTCGTTGACGCGCTGGCCGCCGATGTCGCCGCCGGTGAAGGCGATCTTGGCGGTCAGCGGATGACGCACCAGTGGCTCGCCCACCTCCGCGCCGAAACCGGTGACGACGTTGACGACGCCGCGCGGGAATCCCGCCTCATGCGCCAGCTTCGCCAGCTCCAGGATAGAGGCGGAGGTGTATTCCGACGGCTTGATGACGATGGTGTTCCCGGCCGCCAGCGCCGGCGCCATCTTCCAGGTGGTCAGCGCCAGCGGCGAGTTCCACGGCGTGATGGCGACGACGACGCCGAGCGGCTCGTACTTCACATAGTTGAAGACGTCGGCCTTGTTGATCGGCACGACCGCGCCCTGAACCTTGTCAGCGAGGCCGGCATAGTAATGGAACCACTGGGCGACGTTCCGCACCTGCCCGCTGACCTCGGCCATCAACTTGCCGTTGTCGCGCTGCTCGATGGCGCCCAGCCGGTCGACATTGGCCTCGATCAGCTCGGCCAGCCGGCGCAGCAGGGCGCCGCGCTGGGTCGCGGTCAGCCCGGCCCATTCCGGCGACAGGAAGGCGCGGTGCGCCGCATCCACTGCGCGGTCGGCATCGGCCTGCATGCCGCGCGGGATCTCCGCCCAGGCCCGCCCCGAAAAGGGCTCCGTCGTTTCGAACCACTCGTTGGAAACCGGATCGCACCAGTCCCCGTCGATGAACAGCTTGTAGCGTTCCACCCTTCGCCTCGCAGAAGTTCTGTTAGATAGAACCGTGTTTCACCTAAGAGAACATAGGCGTGCCAAATGCGTCAAGCCCGAACCATTCGCCTCCTCACTTTTTTCAGCCAGGGCCTTGTACCGGCCATCCTTGACGTACGATGGTGGTGTCGGGGAAAAATGCGCGCCGAGGATGCTTATGGCCCATCAGCCAACAAAGGACGCGATATGACCGATGCGAAGGCCAACATGACGACCGCATCCTCTGGCGGGGTGGAGTCCGTCGACCGGGCGCTGAGCATCGTCGGCTGCTTCCAGGCAGGCGATCACGCCCTGAGTTTGACGGAGATCGCTGCGCGGACCGGTCTTTATAAAAGCACCATCCTGCGGCTGACCGTGTCGCTGGAGAAGGCCGGCTATCTGGTCCGCCATCAGGACAAGTCCTATCGGCTCGGCCCGGAACTGATGCGGCTGGGGGGGCTCTACCAGCGTTCGCTGCGGCTGGAGGATCATGTCCGACCGGTGCTGCGCCAGCTGATGCGGGAAAGCGGGGAAAGCGCGTCCTTCTTCCGGCGCGAAGGGGCATGGCGTATCTGCGCGTTCCGCGAGGATTCGACCCAGGCGATCCGCGACCATGTCCATGAAGGCGACCGCTTGCCCCTGGACCGGGGGGCCGCCGGCCATGTGCTCACCCGCTTCGCCGGGACGGTATCGGCGGCCGACTTCGCCGCCCTTCCCCTGCGCTCCTTCGGCGAGCGCGAGTCGGAAACCGGGGCCGCCGCCGTGCCGGTCTTTTCCCAGCGGGAGGGGCTGATCGGCGCCCTGACCCTGTCGGGTCCGCTGACCCGCTTCACCGAGGACCGCGTTGCGGTGATGGCGCCCCTGTTGCTGACCGCCGGCCGCCGGCTGTCCGAGACTCTGGGCGGACACTATCCGATTTGAGATTTCGCCAGGGCTTCAAGGCCGGCGACAGGGAGTTGACATGGATACGCTGACTCAACAGGTGCGGGACGGGATCGCGGCGAACGGATTCTCGTTCATCCAGGCGCCCGACATGCGGGTTCTGCTCGGCGAGGCCGCTCTGGCGGACTGGGAAGGTTTCAGCCGCAGTTGGGACGACCTGGGCCTCGATCTCTACATGGCGGACGGCGGCCGCTACCGGCGGCGGCGTCATGCCGCCTTTGCCCTTTCGGCCGGGGACATCCGGCGCAAGCCGCACCAGCCCCATTACCAGAGCCGCGACTACAACCCGCTCAACGGCGGAATCGAACGCTGGTTCGAACCCGTCACCGACGGAATCGCGGCACATCCCGCCCTGCGCGCGATCCTGGCGACCTGCTTCGCCCTGTTCGATCCGTTGACGCCGCCCGACGTCCGTCCCGAGGTCTGGCACACGGAGGTTCATCAGTTTCGCATCGAGGCGCGCGCGGGCGAGGCTGCCCAACCCACGCCCGAAGGCATGCATCGGGACGGCGTCGACTGGGTCCTGGTGATGCTGATCCGGCGCGAGAACATCGCGAGCGGCACCACGACAATCCACGATCTCAATGGCCACCCGTTGGGAAGCTTCACCCTGCGCCATCCGCTGGAATCGGCGGTGCTGAACGACGCGCGGGTGTTCCATGGCGTGACGCCGGTGGAACCCGCCGATCCGGACCGGCCCGCCTTCCGAGACGTTCTCGTGGTGACCTTGCGTCGCCCGTGACCGGGTTCTTCCTTTCGGCCTTTCAACGCCCTTCCGCCGGCGCCACCTTCGGGAACAGAATGAAGGCCGCCAGCGCCGCCACGGCCGCCGCCAGCCACACCCCGCTCCAGCTCGCCCGTTCCAGGACATGGGGGATCGCCAGCGGGGCGAGGAAGTAGGCACCGAAGGCGAAGGTGTTGCCGAGGCCGAGAGCCGTGCCGGTGTGCGCGATGCCCGCGATGCTGGCGAGTTCGGTGAAGGCGATGCCGTGCCAGCTGGACGCGACGATCCCGCCGGCGACCAGGGCGACGACCACCGCCGCAACGAACGCACCGCCGGGCTCCGACAGGGCGCTGTCGATCGCAACGAAGCCGGCCAGCACGCAATAGACGACGGCCGTCAGCAAGGCGCATGCCTTGAGGAACGGCCGGCGATTGCGGCGACGGTCGGTGAAGTGGCCGCTCCAAACACGGACGACGGCGGCACCAAGCTGAATCGCCACGATGCTGGCGCTCACCGCAGCGGTGCCGAGATGACCGACATCGTTCAAGAAGATCGCCGCGAAGGTCACGACCGCCACCTGCGGAATACACAACGCGCCGATGCCGAAGACCGTTTTCCAAACCTGTCCGTTGCGCAGCGGTCCCTTTCGGGATATTTGCGAAGCGGTCCCCGCCGTCATCTTCGCCGCCATCACGGGAGGTTCGCTCACCCACAGCCACACGAGCCCGGTGGTGATGAGGCAGAGCGCCGCCAGCGTGCCGTAGACGCCCTGGAATCCGACTCCCTCGGCGAGCGGGGGAAGGATCAGCGCCCCGGCGGCACCGCCGGCCGGCAAGGCCATCTGCCGGACGCTCATGGCGAATCCCCGCTCGCCTTCGCCGAACCATGCCATGACCGCCCGCCCGCTCGACCCGTTCAGGCTGCCGCCGATCATGCCGACCAGCAGGAAGGCGCCTGCGAGAAGCATGGTGGACGGAATGTGGCCCGGCACCGGCGAAACCAGCAGCGCCATGAGCGCCAGCATCAAACCCGTCAGGCCGAGGCCCGTCAGCAGCACCTTGCGGTCGCCCCACCGGTCGGTCAGCATTCCCCACAGCAACTCGCTGCCGGCGACCCCCAGCCCCATGACCCCGATCACCAGCCCCAGATCAGTCGCCGCGAGCCCGTAATCGGCCCGCATGGAAACGGCCGTCGCCGGAAGCCCGGTCAAGGCCGCGGCGAAGCTGCCGTTGGCGGCGACTCCGACCCCCAGCACCTTCCAGCGATGGGAGTCCTTGCCGGTGGCTTTGTCGGTGGATTCCCTACCGGCACCGGCGCCGCCGAAATTTCGCATTGAGGTCCGTTGGCCCCGTTCGTCACTGGTGGTCGTCATGTCCTGAAGCCTCGATGTCGCTTGTGCTTGCCTCCTTGCTGATACCGCGCCACAATCATTCTGATAATCAGGATTATCAGCACCATTAATCCCGAAAACCAGGACTGTTGGCCGTGAGCAAGGTGATCTTCGATCTCGACGTGCTGCGCAGCTTCGTCACCGGAATGGACCTCGGCAGTTTTGCCAAGGCCGCGGACCGGCTGGGCCGCTCGACTTCGGCCGTAAGCGCACAGATCAGGAAGCTCGAGGAACAGGCCGGCATGCCGATCTTTCGCAAGGCTGGTCGGGGCCTTGCCCTGACCGAGGCGGGGGAGACCATGCTCGCCTACGCCCGGCGCCTGCTCGACCTCAATGACGAAGCGGTCACCGCTCTTCACGGCATGACGTCGGAAGGGTGGCTGCGGGTCGGCATGCAGGAGGATTTTGCGGAAAAGCTGTTGCCGGCGGCGCTCGGCCGCTTTGCCCGTGCGCATCCCAAGGTCCGGATCGAGGCGCGCGTCGGCCGCAACAATGACCTGCTCGACCGGGTGGCGCGGGGGCAGTTGGACTTCGCCCTCGCCTGGGACAATGGATCGGCGGCGCCGTTCAAGACCGACATCGCCACTCTTCCCGTCCGCTGGATCGCGCCCGGCGCCGGCATGGCGGTGCCAACATCCGAGGACGGAGCGCTGCCGC
The DNA here is from genome assembly GCF_003116065.1 of Azospirillum sp. TSO5. Classification (NCBI taxonomy): domain Bacteria; kingdom Pseudomonadati; phylum Pseudomonadota; class Alphaproteobacteria; order Rhodospirillales; family Azospirillaceae; genus Azospirillum; species Azospirillum sp. TSO5. The sequence continues at coordinate 11,504 of NZ_LGQY01000075.1, forward strand.
TGGTTTCCTTCGATGACGGCTGCTGGTTCCGGGGCGTCGGCACGGCGGCGCTAGACCGTTCCGGCCGGGCATGGCGCATCGCGCTGACGAGCCCCAGCCTTTCGGGATTGTGGGCCGGCGTCGAAGCGGGACTGGGACTCACCCTCCGGACGCCGATCGGCCTATCGTCCGGCGTCCGCGTGTTGGAGGAAGGGACCCATGGCCTGCCTCCGCTTCCCTCGATAAACCTCGCGATCTACCGGAAGGATGCGACGCTCGATCCTCTGGCGGAACGGCTGATCGACATCGTCACGGACGGCGTGCGGGATTTGACCTGACGAAATGCCGCAGACGCCGCGGTTGACCGTCAGCCACAGGCGCAACTACCATACCAGCACCTGGAATGGTAGTATGCGACGCCACGAACGGTCCCGAAGCGGCACCGCTCCCGACGATGGCCGGACTGCTCCAGGAAACAGTTATGAAACGTGCGACCGCCGCCCGGTGGTGCTGCGGGAAACCCGGGTAACCGGTTCCCGCGCCTGCGCATCGGTGCGCGAATCCTGCGCAATGACCGGCGGCGGCGTGCGTCCTGGCTGGAGATGCCAATCATGAGCGAACAGACTATTGCCGACGCCCCACCCGGCCAGTCGGCGGAACTAGGCCGCAAGGCCGGCGGCATCGGCAACGCGGCGGGCAAAGCGGCGGTCACGGTAAGCAAGGCCATCGGCCGCTACCGCTGGACCATCTGCGGCCTGCTCTTCTTCTCGACCACCATCAACTATATGGACCGGCAGGTGCTGGGCCTGCTGAAGTCCACGCTGATGGGCGACATGGGCTGGACCGAGTCAGACTTCGGCGACATCGTCGCCGCCTTCTCGCTGGCCTATGCCTTCGGCTATGTCGGCTGCGGCCGGCTTATGGACAAGGTCGGCATCCGCATCGGCCTGCCGGCCGCGGTCGCCGGCTGGAGCTTCTTCGCCTGCGTCCATGCCCTGATGGGCAGCGTCCTTGGCTTCAAGGTGGCGCGCGCCGGCCTCGGCCTGACCGAGGGGGGCAATTTCCCGGCCTCGATCAAAGCGGTGTCGGAGTGGTTCCCGGCCAAGGAACGGGCGCTCGCCACCGGCATCTTCAACGCCGGCTCCAACGTCGGCGCGGTCGTGGCGCCGATCCTGGTACCGATCCTGCTCGCCCTCTATGGCTGGCAGGCCGCCTTCCTGGTCACCGGCGGCATCGGCTTCTTCTGGGTCATCGCCTGGCTGCTGATCTACCGCAAGCCGGAAGAGCATCCGAAGCTGACGGCCGAGGAACTGGCCTATATCCGCAGCGATCCGGTGGAGCCGCAGGAGAACATTCCCTGGATCAAGCTGCTGAGCTATCGCGGCACCTGGGCGAACATCGCCGGCACCTGCTTCTCGGCTCCGGTCTGGTGGTTCTACCTGAACTGGGTTCCCGGCTTCCTGAACAAGCAGTACGGCGTCAACCTGTTCGGGGCGATGCTGCCGCTGATCATCATCTACACCATGGCGGATTTCGGCAGCGTCGGCGGCGGCTGGTTCTCCTCCCACCTGATCAAGCGCGGTATGAAGCCCCTGCGCGCCCGCAAGCTGACCTTCCTGGTCTGCGGCCTGTGCGTGCTGCCGGTGTTCTTCGCGTCGACCGTGTCCAACATGTGGCTCGCCGTTCTGCTGATCGGCATCGCCGCCTCCGCCCACCAGGGCTATTCGGCCAACGTCTACACCATCGTGTCAGACACCATGCCGCGCAATGCGGTGGGATCGGTGGTCGGCATCGGCGGCTTCTGCGCCTATTTCGTCGGTATGTTCGTGTCGATGGGCGTCGGCCGCCTGCTGGACGCCACCAACGGCAACTATCAGGTGCTGTTCGGCATCGCGTCGGTGCTCTACCTCGTCGGTCTGGCGATCATGCATCTGATCCTGCCGAAGACCGGATCGGGCAAGACCCCGGCCGGGATCGAGGTCTGACCTCGCCTGCACTCCACCTCGCCACTCCGGGGCGCCCTGCCCCGGAGTCCTCACCAGCGACCAACAGCTTTACCGAATGACGGTGCACCGGCCACCCGCACTGACCCCAAGGGCAGCGGACGGGGAGACCGCAGCGACCGCCGCGAACCGGAGCCCACCATGCCCGACGCGAACACCGCCCTGCTGGCGGCCCGTCCTTCACGAACCCGCCTATCCACTGCCACCATTGACCGCCTGCCCCTGACCGTCCAGCGTCCCGCCTACGACCGCGCCGCGGTGACGCCGGGCATCGTCCATATCGGCCTCGGCGCCTTCTGTCGCGCCCATCTCGCCACCTACACCGACGACGTGCTGGCGACCGGCGACCGGAGCTGGGGCATCGTCGGCGTCGACCCGCTGTCCCCCGCGATCCGCGACGCGCTGAAGCCGCAGGATTGCCTCTACACCCTGCTGGTGCGCGAGGAGAACCGCGACCGGCTGCGCGTCGTCGGCTCCTTCCTCGACGCGCTGGCGACCGCCGATCAACTGGGCGAGGTGTTGGCCCTGATGGCGAAGCCGGAAATCCGGATCGTCACCCTGACGGTTACGGAAAAGGGCTATTGCCAGGATGCCGCCACCGGTTCGCTGGACGAGGCGCATCCGCTGATCCGCGCCGACCTTGCCGACCCCACCAACCCGCACAGCGTTCCCGGCCTGCTGGCGGAAGCGATCCGCCGCCGTCGCGCCGCCGGAGTGCCTCCCTTCACCGTGCTGGTCTGCGACAACCTCGCCCAGAACGGTGTCAAGGTGCGCGGCATCGTCGTGCGCTATGCCGAGCTGTGCGATCCGGAGCTTGCCACCTACATCGCCGGGCAGGTCAGCTTCCCCTGCACCATGGTCGACCGCATCACCCCCGCCACCCAGGACGCCGACCGCGCCACGGTGGAGGAAGCGACCGGCTGCGCCGATGCATGGCCGGTGGTGAGCGAGCCCTTCAAGCAGTGGGTGATCGAGGACCGCTTTCCGCTCGGCCGCCCGGCCTGGGAAAAGGCCGGCGCCATCCTGGTCGAGGATGTCCACCCGTTCGAGCTGATGAAGCTGCGCTGCCTGAACGGCGCCCATTCGCTGCTGGCCTACCTGTCGGTGATCGCCGGGATCGAGACCATTGCCGACGCCATGGCCGACCCGCAGCTGCCGGCCGTCATGCGCCGTCTGTGGGCGGAGGATCTGATCCCCACCCTGCCGCCGGTGCCGGGAACCGACATCCCCGCCTATACGGCGGCGCTGGAAGCGCGCTTCCGCAATCCCGGCATCCGCCACCGCACCATCCAGATCTCGTCGGACGGCTCGCAGAAGCTGCCGCCCCGCCTGCTGGAACCGGCGCGGGAGCTGTTCGCCGCCGGCAAGGCGCCGGTGGTGATCCCGCTGGCCGTCGCCGCCTGGATGCGCTTCCTGCTGGAAAAGGACGAGGCCGGCAACGGATACACGGTCGCGGACCCGATGGCGGCGGCGCTGACCCGCATTGCCCGCGTCCATTCCGGCGATGCCGGCGCGCTGGCGGTGGCTCTGTTCGCCATCGAGGACATCTTCGCCCCCGAACTGGTGGCCGAAAACGCCTTCCGCCGGCAAGTCGTCCACCACCTCGACAGCCTGATGAACGCGGGTGGGCAGCGGACGCTGACCGCCTTCCTCGCCACCCCATGACTTGCGGCGGCCATCAAGCCCGCCACCGCACCCGAATTTGAAAGGACCCCATCATGCAGGAAACCTGGCGCTGGTTCGGCCCGGACGATCCCGTCACCTTGGAGAAGGCCCGTCAGGCCGGTGCGACCGGCATCGTCACGGCGCTGCACCACATGAATCAGGGCAGCGTCTGGACTCCTGAGGAGATCCAGAAGCGCCGCGCCATGATCGAGGCCGCCGGCCTGACCTGGGCGGTGGTGGAAAGCATCGGCGTCGGCGAGGAAATCAAGACCCGCACCGGCGACTACCGCACCAAGATCGACAATTACAAGCAGTCGATCCGCAATGTCGCCCGCGCCGGTATCCCGGTGATCTGCTACAACTTCATGGTCATCACCGACTGGAGCCGGACCAACCTGATGCACCGGCTGCCGAACGGCGGGTATGCCCTGCGCTACGACAGCGTCGATTTCGCCGCCTACGACCTGTTCGTGCTGAAGCGCCGCAATGCGGAGGCCAGCTACGACCCCGCCCACATCGCCGCCACCAAGGCGCGGTTCGAGGCGATGACCGAGGAGCAGGTCGCCGAACTGGAGCGCAACCTGATCGACTGGCTGCCGGCCCGCGACTTCGCTTATGACCGCGACAGCTTCCGCGGCATGCTGGAGCTGTACCAGCAGATCGGCGTGGAGGATCTGCGCGCCAACCTGATCGAATTCCTGCGCGAGATCACGCCCGTCGCCGAGGAAGAAGGGGTGCGTCTGTGCATCCACCCCGACGACCCGTCCTTCCCCATCTTCGGATTGCCGCGCGTCATGTCCACCGCCGAGGATGTCCGGGCGCTGTTCGACGCCGTGCCGCAGGAGGCCTGTGGCCTGACCCTGTGCACGGGCTCCTTCGGGTCCAACCCGAAGAACGATCTGGTGGCGATGGCAAAGGAGTTCGCCCCGCGCATCCATTTCGTCCATCTGCGCAACACCACGCACGAGCCCGACGGCTCCTTCTACGAGGCTGACCATCTCGGCGGCGACACCGACCTGATCGGCGTGGCTGCGGCGATGATCGACGAGGAGGCCCGCCGCAAGCGGTCCGGCCGCGCCGACGCCCAGATCCCAATGCGCCCCGATCACGGCCATCTGCTGGGCGACGACATCGGACAGACGATGAACCCCGGCTATTCCTTCGTCGGGCGTTTGAAGGGTCTGGCCGAACTGCGTGGCGTCATGCGCACCATCGAGGCCTTCCGCGAAAAGCGGCTGGCGTGACCGGTGGCGGGGTCCCTCTCCAGTGCGGGGGAAGGGGCCCCGCGATCCGGGCACAGGCGGTCATCTCGACCTTTACGCGCTCTCTCCCTCCCCGGCCTTCCGCCGGGCGGCCAGCGCCAGCATCAGCCCGCGGTCGCGTTCGGCCTCCAGCGTGGCGACGGAGCGGCCGGCGGCTTCCTGTGCGATGCCGTCGACCAGCAGACGGCAAACTTCGGGCGTCAGGCTCGGGGTGCCGAGAGTCGCCCAGCGCCGTTCCTGGCTCGGCCCGAGATGGTCGAGGTAATGGGCGATGCCGCCGGGTCCACCGCCCAGGTGATAAGCCATGTGGGCACCGATCACCGACCAGCGCAGGCCGGGACCATGCACCAGCGCGGCATCGACGTCGGCGACATCGGCGATGCCCTCCGCGACGATGTTCACCGCTTCGCGCCATAGCGCGGAGGCCAGACGGTTGGCGATGTGGCCCACCGCATCCTTCTTCAGCGCCACCGTCACGCGGCCGACACCGCGATAGAAACTCTCGGCCCGGCTCAACGTCTCCGCATTGCCGGCGAACAGTTCGACCAGCGGCATCAGATGCGGCGGATTGAAGGGATGGGCGGTGATGAAACGGTCGCGCCGCGCCACGCCTGCCGCCAGATCGGTCCAGGTCAGCGAGGAAGTGCTGCTGGCGATCACCGCGTCGGGCGCAGCCGCGGCCTCCACCTCGGCATAGAGTGCATGCTTGATGGTGGTTTTCTCGGGCGCGTTCTCCTGAATCCACGCGGCGCCCCGGACTGCCTCGGCGACCGATGGCGCGACGGACAGGCGGCCGGGCCGGTCGGCCGTGGGCCCGAGCGCCCGCAATTGCCCGAGCAGCGGCTCCACGCGTTCCGGCAGGGCGGCCAGCACGCCGCCGTCGGGATCCCAGGCGACCACATCCAGCCCATGGGCCAGAAACAGCGCCGACCAGCTCTGCCCGATCAGTCCGCAGCCAAGCACCGCAACGGATGAGATCGGCAGCGGGGATGACGGCATTGGGAACTCTCCTGCGCGGTGATGTCGGCCAAGATTGGGGATACGGAAACACAGTGCGGCCGGAGTTGGACTTCGCCCGCCACTGCATCGTTATGATGCATCATACAGCAAAATCTCACAGGTAAAAGAACGCGTTGGAACCGGGCGACGCCCGTGTGGGGGGTCCTGTCAGCCTTCGCGCCAGCTTGTTCAATCATCTCGGTCTCACCGCGTGACGGGGCATGGAGCGGCGCATGCGGGGAGCCGCCGATCCACCGAAATACGCGACTCCCCGTATGGGCGAACGGCGGGGCGGATCATTTCATCCAACGCAATAATGAAATGCCAAGGCCGGTCATTCCCGCCGTCCTGCGGATGCAGCAGTCTGGCGGTGGGGAACGGTCCCGTCCACCGGATCGCTCGCTCCCTTCCCTGCTTTGCTTTCATCCAACCCGAAGGAACCCGCCATGTCCCGTCCGCCGCTTCCCCCCTTCACCGAAGCGTCCGCCATCGAAAAAGTCCGGCTCGCTGAGGATGGCTGGAACAGCCGCGATCCGGCGAAGGTCGCTCTCGCCTATATCGAGGACAGCCGGTGGCGGAACCGCGCCGAGTTCGTGATCGGACGCGCCGAAATCCAGGCCTTCCTGACCCGGAAGTGGAACAAGGAGCTTGGCTACCGGCTGATCAAGGAGCTTTGGGCCTTTGCCGGGAACCGCATCGCCGTGCGTTACGCCTACGAATATCACGACGACAGCGGCCAGTGGTTCCGTGCCTACGGCAACGAGAACTGGGAATTCGCCGAGGACGGGCTGATGCGGGCCCGGCACGCCAGCATCAACGAACACCCGATCGCCGAGACGGAGCGCAAGTTCCATTGGCCGCTCGGCCGCCGGCCCGACGATCATCCCGGCCTCAGCCATTTCGGCTTCTGACCCCGACCTTCGCCGATAGAAACGGCTGGGTCGTTCCAACGTCCGCCGGCACGCGGAGCAGGCTTGCGATGCCACCCGCCAGGGTGAGGACGGCCGCCACGGCAAGCCCGATCCGGGGCGCCTCCACTGGACCGGAAATCAGGGAAAAGAGCAGTGTCATGGTCACCGCACCGGCGGTCTGCCCGACCAGCCTTGCGGTGCCCTGCATCCCTCCGGCGGCACCGCTGCGCGCCTTCGGCACCGTGAGCAGCATGTTGCGATTGTTGGGCGTCTGGAACAGGCCGAAGCCGAAGCCGCTGATCACCATGAAGGCCAGCAGGGGCAGCGGGTCACGCTGGAGCGGCCAGAGTGCCGACAGGGCGAGCCCGGCGGCAAGCAGCAGACCGCCGCCGGCGCACAGCCAGCCCGTCGGCAGGCGATCGGAAAGCCGGCCCGCGACCGGCGCCGCGACGGCGGTCGCGAGTGGCCACGGCACCATGAACAGCCCGGCGGTGAAGGCGTCCTGCCCCAGCCCGTTCTGCAGGTAGAAGGGCAGCGCCACGGTGCTCGCCATCTGGCCCGTGAAGCAGAGGACGGAGGCGACCACCGACAGGCGGAAGGAGCGCACCCGCAGCAGGTCCAGCGGGACCAGCGGCGCCTCCTGTCCGTGTTCCCGCCGGATCAGGCCGGCAAGGCAGAGCGCCGCGACCAGCAGCAGGGCGCCGCCCGCCCCAACCTGGGACGCGACGGTCTCGGCTCCCATCACCAGCGCCACGAAGAAGCCGGCGTTGAGGGCAACGCTGACGGGGTCGATCCGGCGCTTCACCCCCTCGACCGCGGGCAATGCGCGTGCGGTCAGCAGCACGATGACGCCGATCGGGATGTTGACGGCGAACAGCACCGGCCAGGGGGCGATGGCGAGGATGGCCGCCCCGACGGTCGGCCCCGCCGCCGACGACAGGGCGATGACCAAGGCATTCCAGCCGATGGCAGCCCCCAGCAGCCGCGGCGGATAGACGAAGCGCAACAGGGCGACGGCAAGCGACATCACCGCGGCGCCGCCCAGGCCCTGTATCAGCCTTGCGGCGACCAGCCAGGGAAGCGTCGGCGCCAGGGCGCAGCCGGCCGAAGCGGCGGTGAAGAGGAGCACGCCGCCGGCGAACACCTTCCGATACCCCAGGCTCTCGCCGAGGGCACCCGCCGGCAACAGCGCGACCACGAGCGCCAGCTGGTAGCCGGTAACGATCCAAACGGACTCGGCCGGCGCAACACCCAGCGTGTCGGCGATGGTCGGCAAGGCAATGTTGACGACGGCGCCATCGAGCACGACGAGCACGAGAGCCGTCAGAATGGACACGACGGCGGCGACGCGGCGGAAGCCCGACAGCCCCTCCGACGGTGGGGAAACGGCCGGCCGGGCGGCAGTGGATGGGGGCATTGCATGTCTCCAGGAAGTCTCGGAGACCAGTATGGCGACGCCGCGACATGGCGGTAGACGCAGCCCATGCAGAGTATTCCTGCATGATACGCCATGTGTTAGCGTTTGTGCCCATGGCCGATCCCGATTTCAACCTCCTCGTCGCGCTGGATGCACTGCTTGCGGAAGGCAGCGTGGTCAATGCCGCCCGACGGCTCGGTCTCAGCGATTCCGCCATGAGCCGCACATTGGCGCGCCTGCGGGACGCCACCGGGGATCCGCTGCTCGTCCGGGCCGGACGCGGGCTGGTCCCGACGCCGCGGGCCATCCAGCTGCGGGCGCGGGTGCATGATCTCGCCGACGAAGTGCGCGCGGCGCTGCGCCCGGCGGTGGCGATCGACATTGCCGGGCTGGAACGCACCTTCACCCTGCGCGCCAGCGAGAGCTTCATCGAGGTCTTCGCCGCCCGGTTGGTCAGCCGGGTCACTGCAGAAGCGCCGGGCGTTCTGCTGCGGTTCGCACCTAGGACGGATCGGGGTGTGCAGGCGCTTCGCGATGGCCGCATCGATCTGGAGATCGGCGCCCATGCGGAAACCGCGCCCGAGCTGAAGGTGCAGAAACTGCTCGGCGACCGGCTGGTCGGCGCCGTGCGGGACGGCCATCCGCTGACGCTGCAGGAGGCGGTGACGGCCGACCGGTATGCCGCCTGCGGCCATGTGGTTACCTCGCGCAGCGGCCGGGCGAGGGATCAGGTGGATGATGCCCTTGCCACCCTCGGCCTCTCCCGCAAGGTGGTCGCCGTGGTGCCGAGCTTCCCGGCCGCCCTGGCGATCGTCCGCGCGTCGGACCTCGTTGCCCTGGTGTCGGAGCGGCAGGTCGCCTCCGGCATAGCCGGGGTTCGCACCTTCCCGCTTCCGGTGCCCATGGGGGACGTCACGGTGACCCAGATGTGGCACCCGCGCCAGGATGCCGATCCGGCCCACCGCTGGCTGCGCGGACAGGTGCTCGCCGCCTGCCGGGGGACCGACGACGGAGCCCCGGCGGGGACAAGTGGCTGATGAATCGGCGTGCCCTACCCTGCCCCTAGCGCCGGGCTACCGGGCGGACGGTGATCTCATTGACCCCGACCTCCCGCGGCTGTTCGATGGCGAAGAGGATGGCCCGCCCGATCGCCTCGGGTTCGATCGCGTTGCGGCGGTACTCCACCATCGCCCGCGCGGCCGTTTCGTCGGTAATGGTGTCGGCGAGTTCGGAGCGGGTCACGCCGGGATAAATGCAGGTCGTGCGGATCGTTTCGCTTTCCTGGCGCAAGCCGTCGGTGATTGCCCGCACCGCGAACTTGGTCGCGCTGTAGACGGCGGAGGTCGGCACCACCTCGAAACTGCCGACCGAACCGATGTTGACGACGTGTCCGCTCCCCTGCGCCTCCATGACCGGCAGGACGGCCGCGATGCCGTGGAGGACGCCGCGGATGTTGACGTCGATCATGCGGTCCCATTCCTCGACCTTCAGCGAGGCGAGCGGGGACAGCGGCATCACGCCGGCATTGTTGACGAGGACGTCGATCCGGCCGAAGCGTTCGCGCGCCTCGGCGACGAAGCCTTCCATGCTGGCACGGTCGGTGACGTCGAGGGCACAGGCGGCGGCCCTGCCGCCCTTCGCCATGATTTCCCGGACGAGCGTGTCGAGCCGGTCGGTCCGCCGCGCCCCCAGCATCAGGGTGGCGCCGGCCTCGGCGAGGACGCGCGCGGTGGCTTCGCCGATGCCGCTGGAGGCACCGGTGATGAGAACGACCTGATCGATGGTCATGGCTGTCTCCTGTGGTTCGTTGATTGCGGCGGTCACTGCGCCGTGTAGCCGCCGTCGACGAAGAGCTGTGCGCCGGTGATGAAGCTGGAGGCCGGCGAGGCAAGGAAGGCGATGGCCTCAGCCACCTCCTCCGGCCGGCCGATGCGCCCGACCGGATGGGCGTCGCCGAAGCTCCGCAGCATCTCCCGGCCGTTCTCGACCACGCCCTCCATGATGTCGGTGTCGATGACGCCGGGCAGGACCACGTTGCAGCGGATGCCGCGGCGGCCATATTCGACGGCGACGATGCGGGCGAGCTGCGCCGATGCCGCCTTGGACGAGGCGTAGGCGGCCTGCGTCGGGAAGGCAGTCGTTGCCGACAGCGAGGAGTTGATGACGACGGCACCGCCGCCGCCCTCCTCCATCAGCGGCACCGCGGCGCGGATCGTGACGAAGGCGCCGCGGGCGTTGATCTGGAAGATGCGGTCGTACTCCTCGACCGAGGTCTCGCTCAGCGGCTTGTTCAGGGTGCGTCCGGCATTGCAGACGAGGATGTCAAGCCGGCCGAAGCGCTCGCGTGCGAGATCGACCGAGCGCCGCGCAAGCTCCTCGTCGGACACGTCGCCGACCAGGGTGGCGATGTCGGCGGATTCCAGCGACCGGACCTCGTCGGACAGGTCGGACGCGACGATCCGCGCGCCACGAGCCCGCAGCAGGTCGAGCACGGCGCGTCCGATGCCGCGACGGGCGCCGGTCACCAGCGCCACCTTGCCGGTCAGATCATAAGAGTTTGGCAGGTTGGTCATTGCGATCTCCATAAATCCGGCGGAGCGATTTGTGCGCCCGCCATCCATGCCCAGAAGGTGGCAGTGGACCGCTGTCGAGATAACTTGCTAAGAATTGGACAGTGTGGTTAGAGCGGCTAACCAATGCAGATCGACCTGAACCTGTTGACCCTGTTCACCGCGGTGGCGGAGACCGGCAATTTCCGTGCGGCGGCTGACCGCCTTGGCGTGACGCGCTCGGCGGTCAGCCAAGGCGTGCAGCGGCTGGAGGCCGCTCTCGGGCAGGCGCTTTTCCTGCGCACCACCCGCAGCGTGCGGCTGACCGAAGCCGGCGAGCGGTTCCTGGCACGGGTCTCCGCCCCTCTGGCCGAGATCGCGGGCGCTATCGACGCGGCGTCCGGCTCGGCGGAGGAGCCCCGCGGAATGCTGCGGATCGCCGTCACCTCGATCGCCGAGCGGTTCCTGTCCGGACCGCTGATCGCCTCCTTCAGCGAAGCGTACCCCGGCGTCACGCTCGACGTGACGGTGACGGATCTGGAGTTCGACATCGTCGCCGCCGGCTTCGACGCCGGCGTGCGTCTGGGCGAGGTGATCGAGCGCGACATGATCGCGGTGCCGCTGACCGGCGACCAGCGCCAGATCGCGGTGGCGACGCCAAGCTATCTGGCGCGTCACGGCACGCCGGAGCACCCGCGTGATCTCGTCCGCCACCGCTGCATCGGCTGGCGACCACAGCCGGACACCGCACCCTACCGCTGGGAGTTCGAAAAGGACGGGCACGCCTTCGACGTCTCGGTAGAGCCGCAGATCACCACCAACGACATGCTGCTGATGCTGCGCACGGCGCTCGCCGGCGCCGGCATCACCTTCGGCATGGAGGAGACGTTCCAGCCCTATCTCGAACGCGGGGAACTCGTCTCGATCCTCGACGACTGGTTGCCGCCCTTCGCCGGCTTCTTCCTGTATTTCCCAAGCCGGCGCACCGTGACGCCCAAGCTCCGCGCCCTGATCGACCATGTCCGGCGCCACCGCGAAGGACCGAAGACCGGACAGCTTCACCCCTCGACATAGGCAGCGAGTTCGGCCGCGGTCCCTTGCGGAAAGGCCGCTTTCAGATAATCGAGAAAGGCGGAAACGCGGGCGTTGAGCAGCCGCCGTGTCGGATAGAGGACCCACAGCGCCGTCTCATGCCCGATCACATCGCCCCAACTCACCAGCCTGCCGGCGGCCAGATCGGGGCTGGCGAGCGACAGCGGCAGGCGGGCCGCCCCCACACCCATGCGAACTGCATCGCGGATCATGACGAACGAGGAAAGGCTGAGAACCGGCTCGACCGCGATGCTTGCCGGCCCCGAGGGTGTCGTCACCTCCCATATCTCCGGCTGGCCCAGCGATCCGCGGGTGACGGCGGGAACGGTATCGCGGCCGGTGGGCGGCGGCAGATCAGGGCCCGCCGCCACGACCAGCCGGTCACGAAGGAAGATGCGGCCGACGAGGCTTGCATCGGGGTTCGGATTGACGCGGATGACCAGATCATAGGTTTCTTCGATCATGTCGACGGCCCGGTCTTCCGTGGTGATCTCAAGCCGGACCTCCGGGTATTTGCACAGGAATCCCGCCGCCAGCTTGCCCATAGCGGTCTGCGAGAACAGCAGCGGTGCGCTGATCCGCAGCCGGCCGCGGGGGCTCTGGCCACCGGAGGCAATCGCCTTCGCCGTCTCGTCAAGCTCGGTCAGCAATACGCCCGTCCGCTCGAACAGGGCACTTCCCTCCGCCGTGAGTTTCAGTGAACGGCTGCCCCGCTCGAACAGACGCAGGTCGAGGCTCGCCTCCAACTCGGCCACCCGCCGCGACAGAGTCGCCTTCGGGCGCCCGGCCGCACGCGCGGCCTTACCGAACCCGCCATGGCGGGCGACCAGATTGAAGTCAGCCAGGGCAAGCAGGTCCATCCGTTCCACCAATGAGACGGTGCGTCCAAATCCGGTGCCTATCGGGCCTGCCGTGGATCGCTATTGTCAAGGACATCTTCTGACACCGAAACCGGAGTGATCCCCATGACCATCCTCGTTACCGGAGCCACCGGCCGCGTTGGCCGCAATGTCGTCGACCAGCTGGTGAAGCGCGGCGCCGACGTGCGCGTGCTGACCCGCGACCCGTCGAAGGCCGCCTTCTCCGCCGGGGTGGAGATCGCCCGGGGCGACATGCTGGACATCGATGCGCTGCGTACCGCCTTCCGCGATGTCCGCACCCTGTTCCTGTTGAACGCCGTCACCGGCGATGAATTCACCCAGGCGCTCATCACCCTGAACATCGCCCGCGAGGCGGGTGTCGAGCGGGTCGTCTATCTGTCGGTGTTCGAAGCCGATCGCGCGGTGAACGTGCCGCATTTCGCAGTGAAGTTCGGTGCCGAGCGCATGCTCGACCAGATGGGTTTCAGCGCCACCATCCTGCGCCCGACCTACTTCATCGACAACGAGGTGATGATCAAGGACGTCGTCCTGAACCACGGCGTCTACCCAATGCCGATCGGTAGCAAGGGCGTCGCCATGGTCGATGCGCGGGACATCGCGGAAATCGCGGCCATCGAGCTGATCCGTCGTGACCGGGCGCCGGGAAAGCTGCCGGTCGAGACCATCAATCTGGTCGGCCCCGACACGCTGACCGGTCCGCAGGTGGCCGCGATCTGGTCCGATCTGCTGGGCCGCACCGTGGTCTATGGCGGCGACGATCCGAGCGGGTTCGAGCAGACCATGGCGTCCTTCATGCCGAAATGGACCGCCTATGAGATGCGCCTGATGGCCGAGCGCTATGTCAGCGACGGGATGATCCCCGATGCCGGCGACGTCGAACGTCTGACCGCCCTGCTGGGACGCCCGCTGCACAGCTACCGCAGCTTCGCCGCCACGATCGCCGCCGGCTGAGGATCCACGACCTCCGCCCCGGTGCACATCTTCCCATCCGGTTGACACCCGGCACCGCTTTCCCGCAACTTGCACCTTGTTTGACCGGTCAAACTCGGAGCGGCACCGTGCCCGTAATCGCAATAGCCACCACCAAAGGTGGTTCGGGGAAAACCACTCTGGCGGCCGGCCTCGCCGACCTTCTCCGCAGGCAAGGCCGAAGTGTGGAATGCATCGACACCGATCCCAACCGCAACCTTCACGACTGGCTGTCCGATCCGCGAAACGGCATCCCGTGCACGCCGGTCGAGGAGGAAGCGGTGATCGACAGCGTGGCCGGCGCGGTCGAACGCTCCGACTATGTGCTGATCGATGTGGCCGGCGCCCTGCAGAGAGGCATGCTGTACGCCATCAGCGCCGCGGACTTCGTCATGATTCCGTGCAAGACCGACCGGAAGGACGTGGTCGAGGCGGTGCGCACCCAGGAACTGATCGAATCGGCCGGCAAGATGGTCCGCCGCAAAATCCTCCACGCCGCCGTGCTGACCCAGGTCAACCGGCGTGCCCAGGTGACCGGGCACACCCGCGCCCAGCTCGAGGTGATGGGCGTGCCGGTGCTGCACGCCGACCTGCCGGCCCGCACCGCCTATCAGCAGGCCTCCTGGAATGGTGCTCCGCTCGCGGCACCTGAGGCGCGCGAAGACTTCGGCGCCATCGCCGCCGAAGTGGCGTCCCTGATGGAGGCGGATCATGGCTAAGCGGCCCCCTCTCAAACTGTTCGACGCGGACGAGATCAAACGGTCCATCGCCCCGCTGGCACAACGCCTGCCGTCGAACCGCCCATCCTTCCAGAGGCCGTCCGGCCATGATGACTCGCTGCCCCCGGAACCCACGACCCCGGACGAGTATGTCGAGACCATCGACCGCTTGTGGGAGGAGGCACAGAAAAGCTTTCTTGCCATCGGACGCTATCTGGAAGAAGCGCAGAAGAAGCTTTCGGCGGAGCAGTTTGCCCATGTGATCGAGCGCCTTCGATTCGGCAAAGTCGTCCGCAGCCAGATCATGACCGCCTACCGCGCGGTAACCGCCGGCCTGTTGCCGCCGGGCGTCGAGGCCGCCGGCTATTCGGTGGTCTATCATGCCGCAACGCTGTCCGACACGGAGCGCGCCCAGGCCGTCGCCGAAGGCGTGATCCGCCCCGACATGCGCCGCACCGAGATCGTCGCTTTCAAGCGGCGCATCCGGACGAACGCAGCACAGCGCGATGACGACCGCCGGGCGATGCTGAAAGCGGAAAGACAGCGGCTCCTTGCCCGTGTCGCCGACATCGACCGGGAGCTTTCCGCCCTCGCGTGACGGCGTACGGTTCCGGCTGCCGAGGACGGCATCGAGCAACAGTGAACTCCGGCTGTGTCTTGCGAAGCTGTACGCCGGCCTCGATTGGGCGTGGTTCCGTACGCAGGCCTAAAACTCCTCGCCACTGCGGACCACCGCAAAGCTCGTCCATCGCCCGGCTCCGCACCGCAGCCGCTGAGAAACACCGACTCCTTCACCACGCTCCGGGACACGGCCGCTGCCGCTTGCGATCAAGAGATCCGCCGCAGATAATGCGCCACATTTGTACACGCAACAGGAGACGTGCCGCGTGTTCGCCTTGTCCGACCTGCGCCGCTTCATCGATTCAGGCTCTCTCGAACGGGGGCGACAATATTGGCGGGACGGCCGCGTCGGAACCGTTGAGGCTCAGTTGCGGCGGGGAGATGACTGGAGCGTGACGTCGGCGGTCCGGGGCTCGGGTCGCGCGCTCTATCGTCAGGATATCATCGTCAAAATCGCCGATGGCGTGCTGCAACAGGTGGATGGCGAATGCGACTGTCCGGTGGGTTACAATTGCAAGCATGTCGCCGCGGCGCTGCTGGCCTGGGCCGAACGCGCCGCCATCACCGCCAGCAGGCTGCCCGAACGGCCAACCTCGCCCCGGCCCGGCCCCTCATTGCCGGCGCCGACCGCTGCTGCCGCTCAGGACCAGACCGCCCCGGCGCAACACGGCCTCTCGGCACCGGTGATGGATTTGCTGTCGCGGCTGACCGCGGCGGCACAGCGCGAAGCGGCAAACCAATATCCCGACTCCGTCCGCAAGCGCCTGCTCTATGTTCTTCGGCTGGATGAGACGCCATCCGGCGACCGCAAGCTGCTGCTCCACATCCTTTCGGTCACCCTGCGCAAGGATGGGCAGTTCGGGAACGACGACAAGGCTTATGATGCCTATCAGTTCCGCACCCTGAGTTCGGCGAAGTTCGTCACCCCGGCGGATCACGCGCTGATGAATGCCGTATCGCGCAATGCAGAGACCGGCTCACACGGGTTCCGGCTGCCGGCCGAGGTCGCCCCCTGGCTGATCGAACGCATGCTGCCCACCGGCCGGCTGCATTGGCAGGATTTCCGCAAGGGCGCGCCGCTGCAGGCGGGCCCTGCGCTGCCCGGAACACCGCGCTGGGAGACGGACGGCGCCGGACGCCAGCGCTTCACCATCATGGTTGGGCCAGACGCCGCCGAAACGCCGCCGGCCATCGTGCTGCCGACTGCCCCGCTGCTCTATGTCGACCCTGCGAACGCCACCTGCGGCCCGGTCGACGCGACAGCGGTGTCGCCGCACATCGCGGTTGCGCTGCTGACGGCCCCGCCGCTGCCGCCGGGCGAAGTGGCCGCCTTTCGCGCCGAAGCGGAACGTCTCGGCGACCGGTTGCCGGTACTGCCGGAGTCCCCGGCGCGGGCGGAACGGCGCCATGTCCTGCCGCGGCCGGTGCTGCGGCTGGGCGTGGCCCGGCTGCCGGGGTCGCCTTTCCTGCACCAGCCGGTCTACGGGATGACGGGGATGATGGAACTCCCGGTCGCCGACCTGTACTTCGACTATTCAGGCACCCGCCTGCATTGGAAGGACCGAGGGCCGCCGCTGCAATGGATGGAGAACGGTGTTCTCGTCACCGCCGAGCCTCAGCCGAAAGAGGAAAAGAAGGCGATCGAGCGGCTGAAGGATGCCGGCTTCGCCAACAGGACGCTGCCGCTCGGCATCGATGGCGCCTCCCGCGCCCGCCACGAGCTGTTCGCCGTCCCCGGCGACGAATTCGCTCAACAGTCGGTTTGGTTGAGCTTCTGCCATTCGGTGCTTCCCGACCTTCGGGCCGCCGGCTGGACCATCGAGATCGCTCCCGGTTTCCCGTTCGAGGTTCTGGAGGCGCCGAAGGATTGGGCGTTCGAGGTCGAGGACGGTTCCGGAATCGATTGGTTCGGTCTGTCGCTCGGCGTCGACATCGGTGGCGAGCGCATCGACCTGCTGCCGGTGCTGCGCGAGGTGATCGACGCGCTGGCGCGCATCGGTCCGGCCCTGCTCGATGACGGTGTCTTCGACGAGGACTTCTTCGACGATGACGTTGATGAGGACGACGATGCCGACGGGACGGATGGCCGATCACCGGCGCAGGCGCCGGGGCTGGCGGCGGTGCTGGAGCGGTTGGCGCCGTCCGGAACGATGTTCGTGCGGATCGGCGGGACCCGTTACCTGCCGCTGGCGGTGGAGCGGGTGGCGCCGATGATCGGCGTGCTGATGGAGCTGTTCGGCCTGCAGCCCGGCGGCGGCGATCTGCGCATCGGCCGGTCCCACCTGGGCGACCTGTCGGCGCTGGAGGAAGCCGCGTCGGCTGCCGGCATTCCACTGCTCGGCGCCGACGCCGTGCGCGGCATGGCCAAGGCCCTGCGCGAGGCGGGTGGCGTGCCGGCAGTCGCGCCGCCGCAGGCGCTGCGCGCCAGCTTGCGCCCTTATCAGCAGGCCGGGCTCGATTGGCTGCAGTTCCTCGGCGCCCACGGCTTCGGCGGCATCCTGGCCGACGACATGGGGCTGGGCAAGACGCTGCAGGCATTGGCCCATCTGCTGGTGGAAAAGGAGGCCGGCCGGCTCGACCGCCCCAGCCTGCTGGTGGCGCCGACCAGCGTGCTCGGCAACTGGCGGGCGGAGGTGCAACGCTTCGCACCGGCCTTGCGGATGCTGGTCCTGCACGGTCCGCAGCGCAAGACGGCTCACGGGTCGCTGGCCGAATATGATCTGGTGGTGACCTCCTACGCCCTGCTGCCGCGCGACCGCGAGGTGCTGACGGCCCAGCCCTGGCATCTGGCGATCTTCGACGAAGCGCAATATCTCAAGAACCCCGGCGGTCAGGCGAGCAAGGCGGCGCAGGCACTGCAGGCCCGCCAGCGCCTGTGCCTGACCGGCACCCCGGTGGAGAACACCCTGGACGAGCTGTGGGCGCTGTTCGCGGTCAGCGTACCTTCGCTGTTCGGCGACCGCACCGGCTATCGGAAGACGTTCCGCACGCCCATCGAAAAACATGGCGATGCAGACCGCCAGCGCGTGCTCGCGCGCCGCGTTCGCCCCTTCCTGCTGCGCCGGACCAAGGAGGAGGTGGCGGCGGAGCTGCCGCCCAAGACCGAAATCCTGGAGACGGTGGAGCCCGGCGGCGGCCAGCGCGACCTCTACGAGACCATCCGCCTGACCATGGACCAGCGCGTGCGTGACGAGGTGGCGCGCAAGGGGCTGGCGCGCAGCCGCATCACCATCCTGGATGCGCTGCTGAAACTGCGGCAGGTCTGCTGCGATCCCAGGCTGGTCAAGCTGGAAAGCGCCCGCAAGCGGGTGACGAAGGGAGCGGAGTCGGCGAAGCTGGACCGGCTTGTGGAAATGCTGCCGGAGCTGTTGGCCGATGGTCGGCGCATCCTGCTGTTTTCGCAGTTCACCTCGATGCTCGACCTGATCAAGCCGGAAATGGCACGGCTGTCCATCCCCTTCGTCGAGCTGACCGGCGACACCAGGGACCGCGAGACGCCGATCAGGCGTTTCCAGGCGGGCGAGGTGCCGCTGTTCCTCATCAGCCTGAAGGCCGGCGGCACCGGACTGAACCTGACCGCCGCCGACACGGTGATCCACTATGATCCCTGGTGGAATCCGGCGGTGGAGGACCAGGCGACCGATCGCGCCCACCGCATCGGCCAGGACAAGCCGGTCTTCGTCTACAAGCTGGTCACCACCGGCACGGTGGAGGAACGCATGGTACAGCTACAGGAGCGCAAGCGCCGGCTGGGCGAGGCGGTCTACGACCAGGGCCAGACCGCCGATGACCTGTTGACCGCCGACGACCTCGATTTCCTGCTGGCTCCGATCGACGAATGATGCCGGCAGGAAAGGGTTGCCACAGGACCCCGCACCGTCGCCCGCGTACTCTTGCGATGAACACGCCGGCCGCCGGCCTTGCCGATGTCCGATTCGCAGGCCGGCTGCGTACTCTTGCGATGATGAATCGCCCAGGCACGCAGCGGCGCCGGCTTGTCCCGCGTATTGTTGCGATGCCGATGCGCACTCTTGCGATCGGCGACTCGGGCCGACTCGGCTTTTCCCCCGTACTCTTGCGATGAATCAACTAATAGAGTCTCAAATAGGATTTCTACTAGCTATGCTCTCAAGAGTACGCGTTGCGGTTCATAGCCCGACAGGTCACACTCCTGACAGCTCTGGCAGGAGGGATGACCCGTGGGTACGCTTCACGAACTGATCAGGACGCATGGCGCCGACGATGCCCGCCGTCTCGTCCCGGAACAGGAGCGCCCCTTCGTCGATCTGGCGGCCGAAGCACTGGCGACCGAGAGCAAGGCTCTCGGCATCACCTATGCCGGGTTCTGCCTGACCAGCCTGCCACACAAGGCGTTGCCGGACGAGCAGCATTGGGAGCGCCCCGGACACAAGGTCAAGCTGATCATCGAGCCCGGCCGCCTGCCAGACAATGATGGAACGACGCGTTTGTTCGGCGTCCCTTACGGCTCGCGCGCCCGTCTCATCCTGCTTTACCTGCAGACCCGTGCCATCCAAACCGGCAGCCCGGAGGTCGAACTGGGCGCGTCCATGCGCGACTGGATGAGCCGGATGAACGTTTCCACCGGCGGCAAGTCGTACCGTGACGTCAAGGAACAGGCGAACCGGATCAGTGCCTGCAATCTGACCTTCATCTGGGAACGCCAGGGCAAGAAGGCCGAATTTGCCAAGGACACCATCGTCAAGGGCGGCATCCAGCTCTACGACACCGACGACGACCAGCAATTGCGCCTGTGGGTGGACACGGTGCGCCTGTCCGACAGCTTCTTCAAAGCCTTGCGCGAGCATCCGGTGCCGGTGTGGGAGCCGGCGATCAAGCTGATCTCCAACAAATCGATGGCGATCGACATTTATATCTGGCTAGCCTACCGCTTGCATGTGCTGGGGACCGCCACGCCGGTGACCTGGACCGCCCTGCATGGCCAGTTCGGCGCAGGCTACAAGAACATTTTCCAGTTCAAGCCGCGCTTTCAGGACGCCTTGAAAGCGGCCCTGGCGGTCTACCCCGATGCGAAGGTCAGCATCGACGATGCCGGCCTCGTCCTCCACCCTTCCCGCCCGCCGGTGCCGGAACGGCAGTTCGCACTCTTGCGATGACCGGAGGGCCACGTACTCTTGCGATGAGACCTCGCAAGAGTACGCGATAAGGCTTCCTTGGGCACGGCGCCGTCAAGCATGGCGCGTGCTGCACAGCAAGATGCACATCGGTTGACAGTGCCGTCAACATCGCTCATCGTTCCGCGGATTCACCTCCCGGAGTGAGCGATACCCTATGGCGCATGAGATGAGCGGCGAGGAACTGCGCCGCTACCGCGAAGACCGCGGCATGAATCAGCAGGAGTTGGTGGTCTGGCTCAACGAGCGGCTCGGCCGCCGTTATGACCGCGCCAAAATCTCCCGCTGGGAAACCGGAGCGGAGCGGATTCCGCAAACCGTCGGCGCAGCCCTGAAGGCGTCGACCAGCCCGGTGGGCATACCGGCCGCTTCCAGCCCCCGCAACGCTCCGCTCGTCCTGTGCGCCGCAAACCAGAAGGGCGGGGTCGGCAAGACGACGACCTGTGTGAATGTCGCGTGGCTTCTGAGCAGGCAGGGCCAGCGGGTGCTGCTGGTCGACTGCGATCCGCAGGCCAACGCGACCGTCCATCTCGGCGTCGACCCGCACGAGCGCGAGGTGGTCAAGGAGACGCTGACCCACGCGCTACGCTCGACCCGCCCACTGCGGGAATTCGTCACCCCGGTGTGCGACGGCGCCTTCGACCTGCTGCCCTCCTCCATCTCGTTGGCGGCGGCCGACCGCGAACTGCTGCGCCAGCCGAACGGCACGCTGATCCTGCGCGCCAAGATCGCCCAGCTGTCCGGCCATTACGACTTCATCATTCTCGACTGCCCGCCGCATCTGGGCGAACTGACCGTGTCGGTGCTGAACGCCGCCGACCAGCTTCTCATCCCGACCCAGACGGAGATGCTGTCGCTGATGGGCATTCCCCAGCTGTTCGAGACCATCGCCGGCGTGCGCGAGCTGGTCAACCCGCGGCTGCGGATCCTCGGTATCCTGCCGACGATGTTCAGCCCGCGCCGGCTGCAGGACGAGCAGATCCTGACCGAGCTGCAGGCGATGGTCGCCTCGGAGAACCTGCGCCTGTTCGCGCCGGTGCGCCGGGCCGCCGATTACACCAAGAGCGTATTGGCCGGCCGGCCGGGGCTGGCGATGAACCCGAATTCCGCGGGAGCGGACAGTTACCAGGAAATCACCGAGGCGCTGTTGGCGCTGGCGCGGGCGGAGGTTGGCCATGGCGTCTAAGAAGGGGCTCGATGTCGCCAACACCGGACTGCTGAAGCGGACGATCAGCCGCGCCGCCGCCGGCGGTGGCGGGACCAGCAACCGGGCGCTGTTCGGACTGAGCGGCAAGATGCGCTTCCGGGAAATCCCGCTCGGCCAGATCGAACCCGATCCCGATCAGCCGCGGCGCAACGCCCAGGAGGCCGACATCGCGACGCTGGCCGCGTCGATCGAGCAGAAGGGACTGCTTCAGCCGATCAACGTCCGCGAGATCACCGTCGACCGCTTCATGATCATCGCCGGCGAGCGGCGCTACTGGGCCTTCCGCCAGCTCGACCGCGATACCATTCCGGCGCTGGTGCTCGACACCGACGACGCCCAGGCGTTGGCGCTGATCGAGAACGTCCAGCGCGTCGACCTGCACGCCATCGACGTCGCTCGCTCGCTGGAGCGGCTGGTCGAGGACAAAGGGCTGACGCAGGAACAGGCGGCGGTGCTGATCGGCAAATCGCAAGAGTACGTGGCCCGGCTGCTCGGCATCCTGCGGCTGCCGGCGGCGATCCAGGAGGATGCGCCGCAGCAGAGTCATGTGTCGGTTTCGGTGCTGATGGAGCTGTCCGAACTCGGGGACGCCACACTGCAGGCCCGGCTGTGGGAGCGTGCGAAGGCCGGCCTTACGGTGAAGGCAGTGCGCGAGGCCAAGCAACAGCGCAAAGCCCCCTCCCCTGCCCCCGCCGCGCACCGAACGACGCTGCGGGCGCTGCATAAGGGAGTAGCAAGCTTGCGCGATCTCAGCGACGGAGGCAGCCGGCTCGACGATGCCGACCGTGAGGCTCTGCGCGCGCTGCGCATAGCCATCGATACGCTGCTCGGTGAGTGACACTCTATTAGACGTCTAATAAGCCGGGGCCTTGCCGATCTCGATGCTATTAGACGTCTAATAACGCCCTCCCCTTCTCCTAGAGATCCTGAACCGGGCGGCCGCTGCCGGAGTTTTGCGGCCGTCGGGCATTTTCTCCGCCGCCGTCCGACGGACTATGACCACGGTGGACAGCGTTCCGGTGACCGCGCCGGCCGAGATCGTCGTAGCATCGACTTGGCCCTGACCGGAACGCTCTGTTCAACATCGGAGGCAAGCAAAACAGTCGCATCAAGGCGAGTATCTTCTGTCCCTCCGCCGTTGATATCGTTTCAGTCCACGCCTTCCAGGGAAAGGCGACGAGCTATGCGGCCTGTTCGGCGAGATTGGCCAATCTCCCGAGTGGGCTTGCCGTCGATTGTGTCGGGCCTCGGTGCAGGCGAACACCAAGCGCGGGCAAGATCGCTTCGACGGTCGTCCGCATCATGCCCCGTGTCTGCGGGCGCCGAGGGGTAGGCCGTGGCACCCTGTCCGCTCGGCCCGGCCAGCAGATGTTCGATGAAGCTGCGCACCTTCGGCGAGACATGGCGGGTCGCCGGATAGACGGCATGGATGGCCTCGTCCGTCACCTCCAACCCCGTCAAGACCGGCACCAGGCGGCCGGTGCGAATGTCGTCCTCGACGATGAAGTCGGCCAACCGTGCCAGCCCCAGCCCATCCACCGCGGCATGACGCAGCAGCCACAGGCTGTCGGTCTGGATGCCGCCGGCCGGATGCAGGATTTCGCGCCGGTCGCCGACCAGGAACTCCCACTCCGTCCGGCCGGAGCCTGACAGCAGAGTCAGGCAATCATGGCGGGCGAGGTCGGACGGCGACTGTGGCTCCCCCCGGCAGTCCAGATAGTCCGGACTGGCCACCATATGGCGGCGCAGAGGCCGCAGTCGGCGGGCGATCAGGGTGGAATCGGCAAGCCGCCCGGCGCGGATCGCCAGATCGAATCCGTCGTCGATCAGCCGCGGCACGCGGTCGCTCAGGCTGGCCTCCAGCGACACGCCGGGGTAACGGCGCAGGTATGAGGGCAGCAGCGGCGCCACCCACATCTCGCCGCGTCGTGCGCGCCAGCAGCCGGCCCATCCTGGTCGAGAATCCGGCGGCCTGCATCACCTTCGCCGAAAGCACCATTCCCGAAGCCGAATTCCTGACGGAACTGGCCGCCCGCACCGGCTGCGGCCTGCTGCTGGACGTCAACAATCTCTATGTCTCATCGGTCAAACTCGGTTTCGACCGGTCTGCATGGCTCGACGCCATTCCGGTGGCCACGATCGGCGACCTGCATCTGGCCGGTCATGCCCGCATGACCATCGGCGGCGAGGAGTTGCTGATTGATGACCATGGCAGCGCCGTCGGCGAGGCCGTGATGGGTCTCTACGCCGACGTGCTGGAGCGCATCGGCCGGCGGCCGGTGCTGATCGAATGGGACAACGACCAGCCGCCGCTCGACGGCGTGCTGGAAGAGGAGGGCAGGGCGCAACGGCTGCTGGATGTGACGATACAAGCGCTGAAGATGCCGAATGTCCATTGTGCCGGCTGACACGAAACTGGCGGGGCTCCAGCGGCGACTTTGCCGCCTTCCTGCTCCGCGGTGATCGCCATTGCCGCGATCATCGTCCGCAAGGTTCGGGCAGCCTCCCACCCGGTTCGGTCGCCTGCCGGAGAGTCGTGACCATGTCGCCGGATGGCTCGACCGTCATGCCGTACCGCTGCTCGACCTCGCGGTCCGGCTGACGATGGCGTCGATCTTCTTCCGCTCCGGCCTGCAGAAGATCGGCGACTGGCAGGCGACGCTCTTCCTATTCCAGGAGGAATACCGGGTGCCGCTGCTGCCGGTGGACGTCGCCGTGTTGCTGGCCGCGGCCACCGAGCTGACCATGTCGATCCTGCTGGTGCTGGGGCTGGCGACGCGGCTGGCGGCGGTGCCGCTGCTGGCGATGGCGCTGGTGATCCAGTTCATGCCGGGCGCCGAAAACCCGGCCTTCAGCAACCCGCAGCATTACTTCTGGATGCTGCTGCTCACCGGGCTGATCCTGCGTGGCGGCGGACGGCTGTCGCTCGACCATTGGCTCTTGAACGTCAGCCGTCGCTAAGGAGGCCGCCCATGACCACCACGCATCCCGCTGCCCCCGATACACGGGGGCAACGGGGACATCGGCGGATCGCCCAACTCGGCTGGCTTCTATCGTCCGATTTGGTCGCCCAGCTGCCGGTCCTAGCGGTCAGCATCGTCACCGGACGTTGGTGCAAGATGGCCGGGCCGGTGGTGTTCGGGAGGCCAAGCGGGTATAGAGGCGGCCCGCTGAAGCCGCGCCTCCGATGCTGTATAAGGCCAATGAGCCCCGCCGCCACAAGATCCCGAAGGCCCGCTATCGTGTGGAGAATTGGGCGGCATACGACGCGGCGCTTCGCCGGCGCGGTGATACGCCCGAAGCGGAAGTGATCATCCCACCGCGCGCGACCGCGGTGCCCAACGACACCGCCGCAAGCGCGCCCACGCAGCGCGACCAGCACATCCAGATGATCGCAGAATGCGGACGGCTCGGCTGGCAGCAGGCGGTCCGGTACGGAAGGCGATCTCTCGTCGAGGTGTCGATGTTGAGGTACAAGCCGCTGAGCGGCCGCAGCCTCCGCGCTCGGAC